>JAUSPL010000590.1 GCA_030656535.1 Gemmobacter sp. | reverse complement strand
TCCAAGCCCACCGCCAACACGATGTGGGGCGGACGCTTCACCGCAGGACCCAGCGCGATCATGGAGGCGATCAACGCCTCGATCAGCTTTGACCAACGGCTGGCGTCGCAAGATATCGCTGGCAGCCGGGCCCATGCTGCGATGCTCGCGACACAAGGCATCTTGTCTGATAGCGATGCGCAAGCCATCCGGGAAGGCCTTCTCACGGTGTTGTCAGAGATCGAGGGCGGCAGTTTTCAGTTCCGCAGCGATCTTGAAGACATCCACATGAACGTCGAATCCCGGTTGAAGGATCTGATCGGCGCGCCTGCGGGCCGCCTGCACACGGCGCGTTCGCGCAACGATCAGGTCGCGGTGGATTTCCGGCTGTGGGTGCGCGACCAGTGCGACGCGGCGATTGACGGCATCACGGCGCTGATCCGTGCCTTTCTGGCGCAAGCCACGGTCGGGGCCGACTGGGTGATGCCCGGCTTTACCCACCTTCAGACCGCGCAGCCCGTCACCTGGGGTCATCACATGATGGCCTATGTCGAAATGCTGGGCCGCGATCTGTCGCGGTTTCAGGACGCACGCCGCCGGATGAACGAATGCCCATTGGGTGCGGCGGCCTTGGCGGGCACATCCTTTCCCATCGACCGCCACATGACGGCGGCTGCGCTTGGCTTTGACCGCCCCACCGCCAACAGCCTTGATTCGGTATCGGATCGCGATTTCGCGCTGGAATTCCTGGCGGCCTCCAGCATTTGCGCCATGCACCTTTCGCGCTTTGCCGAAGAACTGGTGATCTGGTCCTCGGCCCAGTTTCGCTTTGTGCGGCTGTCGGATGGCTGGACCACCGGGTCCAGCATCATGCCGCAAAAGAAAAACCCCGATGCGGCGGAACTGTTGCGCGCCAAGATGGGGCGTATTCTGGGGGCGACGGTGGCTTTGTTCACCATCATGAAGGGACTGGCGCTGACCTATTCCAAGGACATGCAAGAGGACAAGGAACAGACCTTTGACGCCGCAGACACCCTGATGTTGGCCCTGGCTGCAATGACCGGCATGGTCAGCGACATGACCGCCAATCAACCTGTGCTGGCGAAAGCAGCGGCCTCGGGGTTTTCCACCGCGACCGATCTGGCCGACTGGCTGGTTCGCGCGCTTGGCTTGCCCTTCCGCGATGCGCACCACATCACCGGAACTCTGGTGAAATGTGCCGAAGACAAGGGTTGCGACCTGCCGGACCTGACATTGGCCGACATGCAGGCCGTACATCCAGACATAACGGGGGATGTGTTTGCGGTGCTTGGGGTGGAAAACTCGGTCCGTTCGCGGATGTCCTACGGTGGCACCGCGCCCGATCAGGTCCGCGCCCAGATCGCGCGCTGGACGGCCGCACTTGGCCAGGGCAGCAACACCCCGGCCCTTTGACGGGCCGGGCCGACGACCTTGCGTCGCGTCGCAGGGTCCGCGCCCTGCCGGGTCACGCCTGCGGCGCCGGGTTCCGCTTGCCGGGCCCTCATGGGCGGCCCATATTGGCCGACAAAGGAGACTTTCCATGAAAACCGCTTTTGCTATTTGCGCCCTTTTGTTGACCGCTTGCGGCGCAGATGGCCCGCCGCTTCCACCGTCCAAAGCCGCAGCCACGCCGGACGGGCTGCACATTTCCGGCGAAGCCAGGGTCGGGGTTGTCAAGCAATGGTAAGCCCGCTTCGGCTGACCTACCTTGCTTTGGCGGTTTGGGGTGCCGTGCATCCGATGTATTGGTTCGTAACCCACATGCGCGAGTCCGGCACCGGCCTGTCTGGGTTGATCGACGCGTGGTACGTGAACGCCTCGACCACAGGCCTGACCTGGGACCTGACGATCGCGGCCATCGCGCTGACCGTCTGGATCCTTGCCGAAACGACCACGCGGCGCAACTGGTGGGCACTGGTAGCAATCCCCGCGACGTATTGCATCGGCGTCAGTTGCGGATTGCCTTTGTACCTGTTCTTGCGCACCCGGCGGGTGGTCTGACCCCTACCGGGCGGCTGGCAAGGGGGCCCAGGCTGAGCGCCGATTGAACCCGCCCAAGCATCTGCTATACCCGCGCAACACCGCAAGGACGAGGCCGACAATGGACCATTTTCTTTACCGCAACGGCGTGTTGCATGCCGAAGATGTCGCCCTGCCGCAGATTGCGGCCGCTGTTGGCACACCGTTCTATGTCTACTCCGCTGCGACCCTCACCCGACACTATCAGTTGTTCACCGAGGCGCTGTCTCCCCTGCCGCACTTGGTGTGCTTTTCGGTGAAATCGAATTCAAATCTGGCCGTGCTGAAACTGCTGGGGGCGCTTGGCGCCGGGATGGATGTGGTGTCGGGCGGTGAATACCGGCGTGCAAAGGCGGCCGGAATTCCCGGCGACCGGATCGTGTTTTCCGGCGTCGGCAAGACGCGCGCCGAAATGCGTCTGGCGCTGGAAGGTGGCATCCGGCAGTTCAACGTCGAATCCGAGCCCGAACTGCACGCCCTGTCCGAGGTCGCGGCGTCGATGGGCCTGCGCGCGCCCATCACGATCCGGGTCAACCCGGATGTCGATGCAAAGACCCATGAAAAAATCGCCACGGGGCGCAAGGAAGACAAGTTCGGCATCCCGATTGACCGCGCCCGCGCCATCTATGCCGAGGCCGCGCGCCTGCCCGGCATTGAGGTGGTCGGCATCGACGTGCATATCGGCAGCCAGTTGACGGACCTTGCCCCGTTCGAGCAGGCCTATTCCAAGGTGGCCGACCTGACGACAGTGTTGCGCGCAGACGGTCACACCATCACCCGGCTGGATCTTGGCGGGGGCTTGGGCATTCCCTACACGCGGTCCAACGAGGCCCCGCCCCTGCCATCCGACTATGGCGCGATGGTGAAGCGGACTTTGGGCCATCTGGACTGCGAGATAGAGATCGAGCCCGGACGGCTGATTTCCGGCAATGCCGGTCTGCTGGTGGCTTCGGTCATCTATCTGAAACACGGCGAAGGCCGGGATTTCCTGATTGTCGACGCTGCGATGAACGACCTGATCCGTCCGGCCATGTACGGGGCGCATCATGACATCGTCCCGGTGATCGAGCCGCCGCCAGGCGCCGAAACTGCGCCGGTTGATATCGTCGGTCCGGTCTGCGAATCGGGCGACACCTTTGCCAAACAGCGCGCCTTGCCCGCTTTGACCGCAGACGCTCTGATCGCGTTCCGGTCTGCGGGGGCTTATGGTGCGGTCATGTCGTCGGAATACAACACCAGACCGCTGGTGCCCGAAGTTCTGGTGTCGGGTGATCACTTTGCGGTCATCCGGGCCAGACCGACGTTTGACGAAATCCTTGCGCGCGATACCATCCCTGAATGGCTGTGACCCCCACGGCCCGTGGAAAGGCTGCATGACCAGCATCGACCAGACCCGAAGCCTCGCTCTGTGGCGCCTGCGCTGGCAGATCCGTATAACCCGCGCGGGCCTGTGCGCCGAACGGGGCGTCCGGGCGTTCTGGCCGGTCTGGACTGTTTTGTTCGCGCTGTTGGGCGCGCTGGCGCTGGGGCTGTCAGAGTGGGTTTCGGGCAATGTGATGCTCGGGATCATAGCCGTCTCTGCGTTTGTGATGATCGGATTTGCGGTACGCGGGGCCACGCGGTTCCGGATGCCTTCGCAGATGGAAGCCCTGACCCGGCTTGATGCCACGATGAAGGGCAGGCCGCTGGCCGCGCTCGCCGATACGCAGGCCATCGGCGCTGCAGACCCGGCCTCGGCGGCGGTATGGGTCGCCCATGTGCAGCGCATGGCGGATCGCGCGGCGACCGCGCGCGCGCCAGGCCCGGACCTGCGGGTGTCTGCGTCTGACCCATTTGCGCTGCGCTACCTCGCTCTGACCGTCTTTGCCGTGGCGCTGCTGTTTGGCACGCTTGGCCGGGTTGCGGGTGTGCATGGGCTTGCGCCGGGCGGCGCAAATGCGCTGGCAGCAGGCCCCGTCTGGGAAGGCTGGATCCGCCCGCCTGCCTACACCGGCAAGCCTGCGCTTTATCTGAACGACGTCGACGCCGCCGCGTTGGATCTGCCACAGGGCAGCCGCGTGGTGCTGCGGTTTTACGGAAATATCGACACATTGGGCGTGGCCGAGACGGTGTCCGGCGCGCCGCTTGCGCAATCTGCCGCAACCGGAGCGGAATTTGAAGTGACCCGCGCGGGCACCATCGAAATCACCGGGGCTGGTGGCCGGACATGGGACATCACCTTGCTGGCCGACCTGCCGCCCACAATTACCGCCACCGGCGTGATGGAGCGCGAAGCCGATGGCAAGATGAAGCAGCCCTTCGAGGCGCGGGACGACTATGGTGTGGTGTCTGGCCGGGCGGAAATCTCGCTGGATCTGCCTGCCGTCGACCGCCGTTTCGGGTTGGGCATCGACCCCGAACCGCGCGCAGACATCGTGCTTGACCTGCCATTGCCGTTTCGCGGAGACCGGACCGAGGTGCGCGAAACCCTGATCGACGACATGTCCAAGCACCCGTTTGCAAACCTGCCCGTCATCATCCGCCTCACCGCGCAAGATATCCCCGGTCAGGAAGGCCAGGCCGCGCCAATCGCCCTTCCGCTGCCGGGCAAGCGGTTCTTTGACCCCTTGGCCGCCGCGCTGATCGAGGCCCGGCGCGATTTGTTGTGGAACGTGTCAAACGGGCCGCGGGTGGTGCAGATCCTGCGTGCTGTCACCAACCGGCCCGAAGGTTTCATCCGCAACGAACGCGCATTCCTGCGGTTGCGTGTCGCGATGCGGCGGCTTGAGGCGTCCTTGTCCCCCGCCCTGACACCCGATGTCCGCGATGAGGTGGCAGAAGCGCTGTGGGAAATCGCCCTGCTGGTTGAAGAGGGCGATCTGGCATCGGCGCTGGAGCGGCTCAAGCGCGCGCAAGACCGGCTGGATGAGGCGATGAAAAACGGTGCCAGCGAATCCGAGATCGCCGAGTTGATGCAGGAACTGCGCGATGCAATGGACAACTACATGCGCCAGCTTGCCGAGGAGGCCCAGCGGTCGCCCGATCAACAGATGTCCGACCTGCAAGGCATGCAGATGACCGGCGACCAGTTGCAAGAGCTTTTGGACAAGCTTCAGCAGTTGATGGAAGAAGGGAAGATGGCCGAAGCGCAGGAACTGATGGAGATGCTGCGCCAACTGATGGAAAACATGCAGGTGACCCAAGGCCCCGGCGGTCAAGGGCAAGGACAGGGCGAACAGTCGATGCGCGACCTGTCCGAAGCTCTGCGCGATCAGCAAGGCCTGTCCGACGAGGCGTTCCGCGACCTGCAAGAAGGCTTCAACCCCGGCGAGCAGGGCCAGGACGGTCAAAACGGTCAACAGGATGGCCAGGGTCAACAACCCAATGGTCAACCCGGTCAGGGCCAGCCGGGTCAGGGACAGCCGGGTCAGGGACAGGGACAGGGACAGGGCGAAGACCAACGCAGTCTGGCCGAACGCCAACGCGACCTGCGCAACCGTTTGGGCGCGTTGGGTCAAGGCAATCTTCCCGGCGAGGGGTCGGATCGCGGTGAGGCCGGGCGGCGGTCGCTGGACCGTGCTGGCCGTTCGATGGAGGGTGCGGAACAGGCACTACGGGACGGCGATCTGCCAGGTGCGCTGGACCGTCAGGCCGAAGCAATGGAAGCCCTGCGCGAGGGCATGCGCGAATTTGGCGAAGCTTTGGCCGAAGAACAAGGCCGCCAACCCGGCGGTCAGCAACCTGGTCAGGACTTTGGCCGCGCAGATCCCAATGGCAGCCGCGATCCGCTTGGGCGCGAACCCGGTCAGATGGGACGCCTTGGCAGCGAT
>JAUSPL010000583.1 GCA_030656535.1 Gemmobacter sp. | reverse complement strand
CCCCTTTCCCGCTGCGCGATCCGTCGCTGCGACTGTCCGAGGTTTTTATGAGCTCATCCGTGATCCAACTTTTGGTTCTGGCCGCGATCGCGGTGTTTCTTATCCTGAAGCTGAGAAGCGTCTTGGGGACTCGGGACGGATTTGAAAAGCCGCCCCTGCAAGCGCCGCCAGAAACTGAGGATCGCGCCCGCCGCCGCGAATTTTCAGTCATCGAAGGCGGGCCTGACCGCGATGTCACCGACCACGTTCCCGACGGCAGTCCGGCGGCCAAGGCGCTGGCGGCGATGAAAATCGCAGAGCCTTCCTTTAACGTCAGCGAATTCCTTCATGGGGCGCGGGGCGCCTATGAGATGATCCTGATGTCGTTCGAAAAGGGAAAACTGGACGATATCCTGCCGTTCCTGGCCAAGGACGTTTATGACACCTTCGCCGAGGTGGTGGACGCCCGCGAACGTGAAGGTCTTAGTGTCGAGGCGACGTTCGTGGGGATCCGCGAGCTTGCACTGCACGACGCGACCTTTGACCGTGAAACCCGGCAAGCCGAGGTTTCCGTGCGGTTCGTTGGCGAATTGACCTCTGTCGTCCGCAACCGGATCGGTGAAGTTGTCGAAGGCAGCCCTACCGTGATCAAGCGCCAACGCGACGTATGGACATTCTCGCGAAAGATGGGTGCCGATGATCCGAACTGGCAACTGGTCGCCACTGGGGAATGATCGGCGCGCGCGCACATCTGCGCGCGTTGGCGCTAGGATTTCTGATGGTGACCCCTGCCTATTCGGATGTGCTTTCGTTTTCCGACCTTGCTGGGTGGGATTCGGATGATCACGCCGCAGCGCTGACAGCGTTTCGGGAAACCTGTGACATGATGAAAGGTCGCGACTGGGTAGCCAGTTGTCGCACCTCACAAGCCGCCACCGACCCCCGCGCATTCTTTGAAACGCATTTTCGCCCTGTCGTGTTGGGCCAGCCGCCTGCGCTGTTCACCGGATACTATGAACCCGAACTGGACGGGTCGCCTCAGCGAACGCCGATATTTTCGCATCCTGTCTACAGCCGCCCGCCCGAATTCGACGGCAAGGGCGTTTGGCACAGCCGCGCCGAAATAGAGCGTCAGGGCCTGTTGCGGGGTCGGGGGCTGGAACTGGCGTGGCTGGCAGATCCGGTCGAGGCCTTCTTTTTGCAAATTCAGGGCTCTGGCAGGATACGGATGCCTGACGGGCGCACCATGCGGCTTGGCTTTGCCGCCAAGAACAACCATCCCTACCGATCAATTGGTGCCGAACTCGTGCGGCGCGGTCTGATGGACCTGCACAAGGTGTCAGCTGGCCGCATCAAGGCATGGGCGCGCGCAAACCCGACGGATGCCGCAGAAATCCTGCTGCACAATCCGTCGTTTGTTTTCTTTCGCAAGCTGCCTGACCTTAGCGCCGATAAGGGGCCGATAGGCGCAATGGGGCGGTCGGTGACCACGCTGCGATCCATCGCGGTAGATCGGAGTTTCGTGCCGCTTGGCGCCCCGGTATGGGTTGAAAAAGAGGGCGATGCCCCGTTGAGCCGCCTGATGATTGCACAAGATACCGGAACGGCGATCAAGGGGGCGCAGCGGGCCGACATCTTCTATGGCACCGGCGCGCAGGCAGGCCGTATCGCTGGCAAGGTCAAGGACCCAGGCCGCATGGTGGTGCTGTTGCCGCGCGCCATGGTCCCGGACAACTGACATGGCGCGCAGACGCACGCTTCGCCCGGAAGAGCAAGAAATCTGGGAACTGGTTGCCCGCACAACGCGACCGCTGCACCCGGCGCGGCCAAAGGCTGGACCTGATGCGCCTGCCCTGCCGGTGACTGTCCATCATCACCCCCACCCCACGCCCAAGCCCGCCAAACGACCCGCAGGCTTGCCAGAGTTTCGCGTCGGTCAGCGCATTGTGCATCCTCCTGGCGGACACGATCTTGCGCCAAGCCTGTCGGTCAAACTTGCCGAGTCCCCGCTGCGCATGGATCGCAATCAGTACACGAAAATGGCACGCGGCAAGACCGCCCCCGAGGCGCGCCTTGATCTGCACGGCATGACGTTGGCCGAGGCGCATCCTGAACTCATCCGCTTTGTCCTGAATGCCCATTCAGCGGGGATGCGGCTGGTTCTGGTCATCACGGGCAAGGGCAAGCTCAAGGACGAAGGCGGCCCCATACCGACCCGTACGGGTGCGCTGCGCCATCAAGTGCCGCGTTGGCTGGCGCTGGTACCCTTGGGTCCCGTGGTGCTGCAGATCGCCGAGGCACACCTGAAGCATGGCGGCTCAGGCGCCTATTACGTTTACCTGCGGCGTCATCGCTAGGCGTGCCTGCGCCACCGGTGCGATCATCCAGGCCGAACTCGCGACAAACCACACCGCATAGCTGACCATCTGGACTGGAATACCCATTTCCCCGTCAATCAAGGCCCCGGAAATTCCCGGACCGATCGCAGATCCCATTACGGCCGTTGCCCACAAGACCTGCCAATCCACGACCCGCTTCAGTGCGAAAAGGCCCATCGGCATCGCGGCCTCACCCGCCTGAAATCCCAACGTTGACACCGCCATGACCCATCCGCGCGTGGCGACAAACCGGCGCGCCCTTGCGACAATCGAGACGTGGTCTGCCATGCCCAGCCCCGTGAACCGCAAAGCAAAGATCACGACCGGCAGCAACAGAACCGACCCATTGACCGCCATCGCAAGACAGGCCAGCAGTTGCAACATGCCCACGCCCAGTGCAACAACGCGAAACCACCCGCCCATACCATGGTCACCACTGACGCAGCGGTGACCAGCATGTAGATCCAGCCACACTCTCCGCGACTCAGGGTAAACGTTTCGCGGATATCGGCCGCAAAAACCGCGATGAAAGACGTCTGCCCAAAGCAGGACAGGAATGACAACAAGGCACCCGCAGCAAGCCACCAGGCACTCGTACGGACAAATGCAAAAAAGATATCTCGGCTCCGGCCATTCGCCCAAAGGTGGTCTCAATTGGATAGACAAAAGGAAAGCCCTACTGCGCCGCATCCACGATTGCCGTGACCGGTGACAGAATGATCCGGGTCGCACCTTGCACCGTCAGAACAGCGCCGGGCAAAAGCCCGACCCGACTGACCCGGTCAAAATCAAAGGCGGCATCTATTTGCGCCACGCCCCCCAACAGTTGCAGCAGCGCAGGCGAAGTTGCGGCCGTAAAATGACCGGCCCCTGTGGAATAGGCCCCCACCTCCAGTAATGTCACATCCAGCCCCGCCAGCGCGCCGACATCGCGCAGGTTGCCCAACCGGTTGGTTTCCCCCGACACGACCGCCGACAACGCCAGCGCCCGGTCGCGGGCGGATGTGAAAATGATGAAGGGCTGCGGCAACTTGCCAATCTCTTCAGCCTGTGCGCGAAACACGTCGATGTCCAGATCAGGCGAGATCAATATCACGCCGGCCATCTTGTTCATGACGTTCGTCCGGCCGCGTATGGCTATCTGTCGCAGGGCTTCCATTGTCAGGGATGACCCCATCGAGTGCGCCACGATCAAGATCCTGTCAGCCCCGGCCGCAGCGACCTCTGTCACCAGACGTTCAAGGCCGTCGCGGGCAAACAACGCAGAATCCCGGTCATAAACATAACCCAGCGCCGATGCGCGCGAGGGCCAACTGTAATGCACCGCCACACCCGGCAGACTCAGATCGTTGCTCAGCTGTGCGATACGGTACATCCCCTCGGAAAAGGTGTTGTTGAAGCCGTGAACAAAGATCACCGCCTCGCGCGCACCCTTTCGGGATGGCCGCATTGCGGTGGACAGGTCGGTCCGGAACGCCGCAGCGGTTTCATAGCGGTCAGCTTTGACTGTCAAGAATTGACGCTGCGGGTCGGGCTTGCTGTTCTTTCGCGGCCAGGTGATGTTCCCCAATTCGCGGTCCGGCGGGATCGAGATGTCAAACCGTGCGAAACTTTCATGTGTGCGTTCGCGCGTGTAGTGCCCGGTTTCGGTGTCATATCCGCGCGACGTCCCGACGAATACGGTCCGCAAGGTGCCCACTCCGGCAGCTTCGGGCCATATCATATATTCTCCGCGGGGGGCGCAGGCTGCCACAAGCAGGACCATCATAACCGCCAGACGTCGACCCATACCCACGCAATCCCCCTGTTCGCACGCAAAGCATCCGGCGCTTGTTTCGCGAGGATGGTCAAGTCACAGTTACTTCGTGGCGGGTTGTGTCATCAATGGTATGCAGCTTTCTGCATGACGGCGGCCTTGCGCCATGATAGGGGGGCGAAATGAACAGTTTGCCATCAAAACAAGACCTCCTCAAGTGGATCGCCGAGAACCCCGGTGAATCTACCAAACGTGATATCGCCAAGGCTTTCGGCATCAAGGGGGCGGCACGGATCGACCTCAAACGGATGCTGATGGAACTGGAACAAGACGGCGCGCTGCCCCGCAAGGCGCGTCGCCGCGATGTCGGCGTTCTTGCCCCAGTTTCGGTCATCGAGGTGACAGGCCCCGACGCGCAGGGCGACCTGTTTGCACGCCCCCTTGAATGGGACGGCGAAGGCATAGAGCCTCGGATCTTGCTTGTGACGAAACCCGAAGATGGCGCCCTGGCCAAGGGCGACCGCGTCCTTGCCCGTTTGACCGAGGCAACCAGCCCCGACCACAGCCACGAGGCCCGGGTCATCCGGCGCATTGGCCAGACCAGTCAGCGGGTTTTGGGTATTTTCCGTAAACACGCAGAAGGCGGTCGCATCTTGCCGATCGACAAGGGCGAGGCCAAGGAATGGGCGGTAGCCCGTGACGTCACGATGGGCGCGCGCGACGGCGAACTGGTCGAGGCTGAACACGGCGGTCCACGTGGCCGCATGGGGCTGCCTCAGGCGCGCATCGTCGCGCGGTTGGGTGATCCTGGCGCGCCAAGGGCCGTGTCGCTTATCGCGATTCACCAGCACGGCATCCCGGACGTGTTCCCGGACGCCGTGGTAATAGCGGCGGAAGAACAAGATCCCGCGGACCTTGGCAGCCGGGAAGATCTGCGTCACCTGCCGTTGGTGACCATTGACCCTGCGGATGCGCGTGACCGGGATGATGCGGTCTGGGCTCATGCCGATGAGACGCCCGGCAATCCCGGTGGTCATGTCATCTGGGTCGCGATTGCCGATGTCGCGCACTACGTCCGGCCGCAATCCGTGCTGGACCGCGAGGCACGTTTGCGCGGGAACTCCAGCTACTTCCCCGACCGGGTGGTACCGATGCTGCCGGATCGGCTGTCAGGTGATCTGTGCAGTCTGCATGAAAACGTTGACCGCGCCTGTATTGCCGTCAGCATGCGCATCGACGCTCAAGGGCACAAGCTGTCACACCGCTTTACCAGAGGTCTGATGCGGTCCGTTGCCGCGCTCAGCTACGAAGAGGTTCAGTCCGCTCAGGACGGCGCCCCCAGCGACCGTTGCGTGCCGATCCTCGAAACTGTGATCCAGCCGCTGTACGCCGCTTACAAATCGCTGCTGATGGCGCGCGCTATTCGTCAGCCGCTGGAACTTGAACTGCCCGAACGCAAGATCGTGCTGACCGAAGATGGCAAGGTCGCGTCTGTCGCCTTTCGCGACAGGTATGACGCGCACAAGCTGATCGAAGAAATGATGGTTCTGGCAAATGTCGCCGCCGCCGAAGAGCTTGAGCGCCTGCGTCGTCCGTTACTTTACCGCGTCCACGAAGAGCCAAGCCCGGAAAAGATTGATGCGCTGCGAGAGGTTGCGCAGGCGTCAGGATTCACGCTGGCCAAGGGGCAGGTCCTGAAGACCTCGCACTTGAACCGATTGCTGGATCAGGCTGAGGGGTCAGACTTTGACGAGTTGATGAATATCACGACCCTGCGTTCAATGACGCAGGCGTATTATTTCCCGCAGAACTACGGCCATTTTGGCCTTGCTCTGCGATCCTATGCGCACTTCACTTCGCCAATCCGGCGCTATTCTGACTTGATCGTGCACCGTGCGCTGATTTCGGGTCACGGATGGGGCGATGATGGGCTGTCGCGGGAAGACATCGACACGCTGGAAGAAACCGCCAAGCAGATCTCTGATACCGAACGCCGCAGCATGGTTGCCGAACGTGACACGACGGACCGCTACCTTGCGTCTTGGTTGGCAGATCGTGTGGGCGCCGACTTTACTGGACGGATTTCTGGTGTTCAAAGATTTGGCCTGTTCGTTCGGCTGGACGAATCTGGCGCCGACGGGTTGATTCCGATCCGAGAGGTCGGGCGCGAGTTTTTCATCTACGACGCCGATACTCAGACACTGACCGGGGGTGATTCTGGTATCGTGATCGGGGTCGGGTTGCGCGTCACGGTCCGATTGACCGAGGCTGTTCCCGTCACGGGTGGGTTGCTTTTGCAGTTGTTGACGATCGAGGATCGCGTCATGCCGGGACCACAGCCCGGTCGCCGTGGTCGGACGACACCGCGGAAACCCGCCAAGGAAGCCGCGAAATCGCGCAAGGTTACGCGCACCCGACGCTAGGTGCTTTGCTGTCAGACATAATCGCGCTACACTGTTTCGCAAATAAACATGCGCAGCCCAAAGGGCGCGATACAGGCATACAGGTGGCATCATGCGGAATATGGCTCGGGTTTTGGCGGTCGGTTTGGTCTTTTTGCCAGTCGGATGCGGTGCGACTGGTCCCGAAACGTCGCCCCGCCCAGCTGCGCGCGCGTCCGAGCCTGTGGCCGTGACCCGACCATCGACACCCAACCCCGGCTTTGATCGCTGGGTAAGCGGATTTCGGGGTCGTGCATTGGCCAAGGGCATCAGCCAAGGGACCTTTGACCGCGCTTTTGCGAACGCGTTCTATGACCCCGATGTGATCCGTCGCGATAAATCGCAGGCCGAGTTTACCAAGACCATCTGGGACTACCTGGACAGTGCGACATCCGACACCCGCGTGAGCAATGGCCGTGATGCATTGGCGCGGAACCGATCTGCCCTGCAACGGATCGAGGCGCGCTATGGCGTTCCCGCCGAAGTCGTGGTGGCGGTTTGGGGTATGGAAAGCAACTATGGCAACTTCCGTGGCAAGATGGGCGTCATTCCGTCGCTGGCCACGTTGGCCTACGACGGACGCCGTGGGGCGTTCTTTGAGGAACAGCTTGTTGCCGCGCTGAAAATCCTTCAGGCGGGTGATATTGCGCCGGAGCGCATGACGGGCAGCTGGGCGGGCGCTATGGGGCACACGCAGTTCATCCCGACTTCTTACCTTGGATATGCAGTGGACTTTACCGGCGACGGACGCCGCGACATCTGGTCTGATGATCCGACGGACGCGCTGGCATCGACCGCGAACTACCTTGCGAAATCGGGATGGACGGCGGGTCAGCCGTGGGGTCTCGAGGTGATCTTGCCAAGTGGGTTCAACTTTGGGCAGGCCGGAAAAAAGACGAAGAAATCAGTGGCAGACTGGCGCGCGCAGGGCGTTCGTGCGGCAACGGGAAGCCTTCCGAATGCGGGCCAGGCCTCAATCTTGTTGCCTGCGGGCTCCAACGGCATCGCGTTCATGATCTTTGACAACTTCCGCGCGATTTCACGTTACAACAACGCCGATTCCTATGTGATCGGCGTGGGGCATTTGTCAGATCGGATCGCAGGAAAGGGTCCTTTTGTTGGCAAGTGGCCCCGTGATGACAAGGCACTGACCTTTGCTGACCGCGAAGAATTGCAGCGCCGCCTGACGGCTGCGGGCTTTGATACCGGCGGTGTTGATGGCAACATTGGTCCGGCAACGATTACGGCTATTCAGGGTTTTCAGCAGTCGGTCGGTCTTACGGCAGACGGGTTTGCAACCCCCGACTTGCTAAAGCGTCTGCGGTAGTTACCGCAGGCGCAGGTCGGCAAAATCGCCCTTGCCCTTATCCGACGTAAACCGAAGCGCGCCACCACGGTTTTCGACCAGCTGGCAGTTTGGCCCGATAGGCTGATTGCCGAACACCATGTCGCGACAGAAATAGCCGTCTGACCACTTCCAATCACCAGTAACCGGCCGCCCAAAGGCTTTTCCGGTGATCCGGCCATCGGTTGAAACGTTCAGCGAAACCCCTAACCGGGTGAGCGCGCGATCCTTGATCAACGCCACAAACGCATCTCGGGTCTGCACCCGACCTTGTTCGGCCCGAGCAGCCCCTGGAAGGGCCAGGGCAGCAACGCAGGCGGCAAGAAAGATGAACTGGAACATGCAGGCCTCTTCACTGGAATGCACAAGGGTTACGCAGGGCGATGCATCCCGGATCACCATTGCAGGGTACGGTAAAGCGACTGTGAATGGCCCCGGCACGGGATGCGATGCAAGGGGCGCTTCCAAGCGGCAATGACTGGTCCAATTGCACAGCGTCAAACCCCAGCTGGCGTCAACTCAAGGGTTCACAGCCGGAACAGACAGAACGATATCCGAGGCGAGTTCGTCAAAGGGGACGCCTTCAGTCCAGAGGTGAGGGCCCACGCACGCGGCGGGCCTATCCCCAGACCACATCCCCCAGAAAGATATAGCCCGCGCCGTATATTGTCTTGATGAGGCGAGGGTTCTTTGGATCCTCGCCCAGCTTGGTGCGAAGCCGCGAAATTCGGACGTCCATCGCCCGGTCAAAGCTTTCGCCGGCCGCGCCGCCCAGTGCCTCTTGCATCTGGGATCGGGAAATCAACCGCTTTGGGCTGTCCAGAAACAATCGCAGAACCTCGCCCTCGGCGTGTGAAAAGGGCACCTCGGTGCCATCTGCGGCGACCAGGGTGTAACGGTCAAACTCGGCGCGCCAGGCATCGAACCGTGCGACCTGGCCCGACCTTGGCGCATCGACCCGCCCTTTGCGCAGACGCGCACGGACCCGGGCCACGACCTCGGCGGGTTCGAACGGTTTTATGATATAGTCATCAGCGCCCAGTTCCAGTCCTGTCACCCGATCCTGTACCTGTGCCCGGCCCGAAATGATGATGATCGCCGCGCCGGATTCCAGCGCCAGACGGTGGACCACTGCCAGCCCGTCGCGGTCGGGCAACCCAAGGTCTACCAGGCAGACGTCCGGCACGTTGCGGTTCAGCGCAGCCTCGAATTCGGTCGCGCGGGCAAAGGTGGTGACCCGAAACCCGGCCTCTTCCAGCGCTTCGGCCAACATGCGGCGGATTTCTGGTTCGTCGTCCAGAATGGAGATGTGGGCAGGGTTTTGGGTCATGAAGTCGCCTCGGGCTGAGGGAAGGCCGCACCAAGCGAAGCCAGAAGGCTTGCAAGGTCGGGGGGATCAAACGGTTTGGCCAGAACAGGAAATCGTGCGGATGCCCGTTTACGCAATGGGTCAGCAGCGGGCAGGGACGTCATCAATACGATGCGCGCGCCAGTCTGGCGGTCCGCGAGCCGTTCCGCAAGCGCAACCCCCGTCATACCGCCCGGCAGCGTGATGTCGGACAAGATCAGGTCGACGCCAGGCAGGGCGGCCAGCGCCTCGGCTTCTTCGGCTGTGGATGCCTCGATGACCGAATGACCCAGATCGCGCAGCATTTCCCGTACGGATTCGCGGATGGCGTCGATATCCTCAACCAAAAGCACCATTCCCGGCGCGGCTGATTGAACCACCGGCCGCAAAGGCAAACGCAAGGTCACGATCGCGCCGCCATCGGCTCTGTTTGCCAGCCGGACTGACCCGCCCGAAAGGTTTACATGGTCATAGACCATCGCCAAGCCAAGCCCAGACCCGCCGCCGCCCTTGGTGGTAAAGAACGGGTCCAGTCCGCGGGTCAGTGCCTCGGGTGTGAAGCCCCGCCCTTGGTCCGCCACCGTTACCTCAAGCCAGGTGTCGCGCAAGGCGCGCAGCGAAACGTGGATGGTGCCAGCGTCATTCTCCATCGCGTCCCGGGCATTCAGGATCAGATTGACCAAGGCGTCCTGCAAAGATCCGGGGTCGAGCAGGATTGGCGCATCCAGCCTCTCGCACCGGATGGTCAACTGCGTCTGGTCGGGCAGGGTCGCGCGCGCCAGCGTTCGCAGCTCGGCGCAAAATGCGGCCATGTCGGTGGGCACGGGTCTTAGTTCACGGCGGCCTGAAATTGATGCGATACGATCCAGCAACACCCCGCCGCGCCGGGACGCCGCCAGTGTCGCCGCCACAAGTTCATGTGCCTCTTCGGGCAGGGGCAGACGCCCCAATCTGGACTGCAGCCCCAGGATGATGGTCAGCAGGTTGGCGAAATCATGCGTCAGTCCGCTGGTCAGCTGCGTCGCCAGTTCGCGCTTGCGGGTCTGGGTCAGCGCCGCGCGGGCCTGTGTTTCCTCGGTCACGTCCATCGACAGGATATACACCCCGTTGATCGGCCCATCGCCCAGTTGGTCGGGGGTAAAGGCCGCCCTGATCCGCCGCCCACTTTCGCTATCCGTGAACTCCAGGACCGACGCGTCGCCCAGCAGGGCTTGGCGCAGAGATGGCAGGATGCGGGCAAAGGAAGTCTCTCCCAGGGCCTCGCGCCCTGTCAGGCCAAGAATGTTTGATGGGCGCCCCGGCAGCACCGAGGCCAGGCGCCGGTTTGAAAAGGTGTAGCGCAAGTCGCGGTTCACATGGGCAATATGCGCAGGCATCATCTCGGTGGTAAGGCGGGTGCGCGCCTCTATTTCGGTCAGTTCGCGTTTGGCCTCTTCAAGCGCCGCGATCGTGGCGGCCAGTTCGCGGTTGGCAGCCCCCAGCCGCTCGGCGTGAATCAGAACCTGATCCGACAGATCCTCGGATCGCAGCCGCAACAGCCGCTCTTGCAGCTTTATTTCGGTTATATCGGTGTACACAGTCACCCATCCGCCTTGTGGCAACGGCGACCCCTCGACCGAAACCCACCGCCCGTTGGCGCGTTCGCGTTCCATGTAATGCGGTACAAACGCGCGCGCCGCCTCTACCCTTTGCTGGACAGCGGTGGCGGGGTTATCTTGGGGACCATATTCGCCGCGTTCGACCAGATAACGGATGGTGTCCTCAAAAGATGCGCCTGGCGTTACCAGGGCATGCGGCAGGTCGAACATTTCCTGATAGCGGCGGTTGCAGACCACAAGCCTCAGGTCGTTGTCAAATATCGACAACGCCTGCTGGATCAGATTCAATCCTGCCCGCATCAGGCTGGTGCGGGCCTCATCGGTCAGCGGCATGAATCCTCCTTGTGGGACACTGGTGGTCACGGTCTACAGCTAGCACCCTCTGCCGCCGGCACAAAGTCCCACCACGCCCTCGCAACAATTCGTAAGATTTGGGCAATAGTCACGCAATGTTTGATCATCATCAAAGAGGGAACAGACCGGACAGAACAAGAAACGTTTGGATGTTGGGGCCGGTCCGTCCGGTCGTGGGAGGAGGAAACTGGTGATACAGTCAACGTCTGCGGGCGATCTGCAGTCCATACCCGCGTTGCTTGCGCGGAATGCGCAGATATATGGCAGCCTGCCTGCATTTCGCGAAAAGGAATTCGGGATCTGGCAGGGCTGGACCTGGTCGCAGGCCGCATCCGAGATCCGCAACATCGCACTTGGGCTGATGGTTCTTGGCATCAACCGGGGGGACTATGTTGCCATTATCGGGCGCAACCGCCCCGCGCTGTACTGGTCGATGGTCGCCGCCCAGATGTGCGGTGCGATCCCTGTCCCGCTGTACCAGGATGCCGTCGCAGAAGAGATGGTCTATGTGCTGGAACATTGCGGCGCGCGCTTCGTGATCTGCGGCGATCAAGAACAGGTCGACAAGGTTCTGGAAATACAGGACCGCCTGCCCGCCGTTGAGCCTATCCTGTACCAGGACAAGCGTGGAATGCGCAAATATGATCACGCGCACCTGAATTGGCTGCATGACATTGCCGAAGAAGGCCGCACCGGACACCAGCGCTTTGACGCTGAACTTGACGCCCGCATGGCCGAGCTGACCTACGACAGTACCTGTGTGATGCTGTACACTTCGGGCACCACGGGCAAGCCCAAGGGCGTGGTTCTGTCAAACCGCAACATCATTGAAACCTCAAAGAACACGTCCGAGTTCGACCACCTGAAGCCTGGTGATGACATTCTGGCCTATCTGCCGATGGCTTGGGTGGGCGATTTCATCTTCTCGGTCGGGCAAGCGTATTGGACCGGGTTCTGCGTCAACTGTCCCGAGAGCCCGGCAACCATGATGACCGACCTTCGTGAAATCGGGCCGTCCTATTATTTTGCCCCGCCGCGGGTGTTTGAGGGGCAGCTGACCAGCGTGATGATTCGCATGGAGGATGCCAGCCGATTCAAGAAATGGCTGTTCCACACCTTCATGGCGATAGCGAAGCGCGTGGGCCCCGACGTCCTGGATGGCAAGCCGGTCAGCGGCATCGACAGGGTCAAGTATCAGCTTGGGGAATGGTTGGTCTATGGCCCGCTGAAAAACACACTGGGCTTGTCGCGCGTGCGCGTTGGCTACACCGCAGGCGAAGCCATCGGGCCCGAGATTTTCGATTTCTATCGTTCGCTCGGGATCAACCTGAAACAGCTTTACGGTCAGACCGAAGCGTCGGTTTTCATAACACAGCAACCTGATGGGCAGGTTCGTTCCGACACGGTTGGCATTCCGTCTCCTGGGGTCGAGGTGCGTATCGCCGACAATGGTGAGGTGTTCTATCGCAGCCCCGGCACGTTTGTCGAATACTACAAGAACGCGACCTCGACCGCCGATACAAAGGACGCCGAGGGCTGGGTGGCAACGGGTGACGCTGGGTTCTTTGAACCGGACACCGGACATCTGCGCATCATCGACCGCGCCAAGGACGTCGGCAAGATGGCAGACGGCCGCATGTTCGCGCCGAAGTACGTCGAGAACAAACTGAAGTTCTATCCCAATATCCTGGAGGCGGTCGTTTTCGGAAACGGGCGCGACATGTGCACCGCCTTCATCAATATCGACTTGGGCGCGGTTGGCAGTTGGGCAGAGCGGAACAATATCGCCTATTCATCATATCAGGAACTTGCCGGGCATCCCCAAGTCATGGCCGCCATTCAGGCGCATGTCGAAGAGGTGAACCGCTCGGTCGCAGAAGACGAGATGTTGTCGGGATGCCAGGTCCATCGCTTCTTGATCTTGCACAAGGAACTTGATGCGGATGACGGCGAAATGACGCGAACACGCAAGGTTCGCCGCAGGATTATCGAGGAAAAATACGCAGACCTGATTGCTGCACTATACAATGGATCACAGCAGATCAGCACCCGCACCGAGGTCACCTATGAGGATGGCC
Source organism: Gemmobacter sp. (assembly GCA_030656535.1). Lineage (GTDB taxonomy): Bacteria > Pseudomonadota > Alphaproteobacteria > Rhodobacterales > Rhodobacteraceae > JAUSPL01. Next base: position 253 of record JAUSPL010000583.1, on the reverse strand, counting down.
GCAAGGGGTATATCAGCGCGACGCTGGAACTGCGTGACGCCGCCGTGCAGGACGCATCGACCCGGAGGGCCGCCGCATGACCAGTGCCGCTTCTGAGGGCTATGTGACCGCCGATGGCCGCAAGATCGGCGGCGTGATGATGGAAATGAAAAACATCACCCTGCGTTTTGGTGGGGTCAAGGCGATCACTGATATCAGCTTTGACATCCGCGAAGGCGAAGTTCGCGCCATCATTGGCCCGAATGGTGCGGGC
>JAUSPL010000581.1 GCA_030656535.1 Gemmobacter sp. | reverse complement strand
CGTTTGCAGATCTGGCCCCTGCACTTTTCCGCGCTGGCCGCTGCCATGGGGTCGGACCGGATGCCCGTCGATGCTGTGCTTATTCAGGTGCGACCCGCGTTGTCCGGCAAGGGCTGGAACCTGGGACTTTCGCGGGACCTTGTGCTGGCGGCTGCGCGTCGGGCGCGGGTGGTTGTGGCGGAACTGAACCCGTCTTTGCCCGAGTGCCATGGGGGCGACGTGACTGACCTGCGCCTGACCGCACTCATTCAGGCCGAGCATCCCCGGTCGAGGTGCCTTAGCCCGCCTTGGCGGAAATTGACCACAGGGTTGCCGCCCAAGTGCCAGACGGTGCTGTGTTGCAAGTGGGGATCGGCAACATTCCCGCGGCGGTATTGCTGGCATTGACCGGGCATCGCGACCTTGGTCTGCATTCCGGCGCTGTCCTCGACGGTCTGGCGGATCTTTATGCGTCGGGGGCGCTGACCAATGCCTGAAAGGAACGAGACGCGGGCGTATCAGTCGTCGGCATCTATCTGGGCACGCAGCTTCTTCATGCGATGGCGCACCGAAACCCCGCATTTTGCCTTGCCGGACCAGAGGAAACCCACAACGCCGCCATTATTGCCAGCCTGTCGCGGTTTCACGCGATCAACTCGGCTTTGGAGGTCGATCTGACCGGGCAGGTCGGGTCAGAGCAGGTGCGCGGGCAGGTGGATTACGTGCGCGCGGCTCAGCAGTCGCCCGGGGGGCGGGCGATCATTGCGTTGCCGTCGATCACGCCCAAAGGCGTTAGCCGTATCGTGCCACGGGTCGATGTTGTGACTTGCGCCCGGGCTGATGCGGATACAATCGTGACAGAACACGGCGTAGCCAAGCTGCGCGGCCAACCGTTGACAGAACGCGCGCCGGATGATCGCCATTGCGTCGCCGGACCACCGGGAGGATCTGACCCGGGCGTGGGCCGTACAAAACGGGGGCCGGGCATGACCAAGGGTCCTTTGGCTGGATTGAGGTTCGCAGAGATCGTGGGCATCGGGCCGGGCCCCTTCGCCGCGATGGTGCTGGCGGATCTGGGGGCCGATGTGGTGCGCATTGACCGTATCCAGCCATCAGGACTGGGGATTGATCGCCTGATGGACTGTGACTTTGCCGCGCGGGGCAGGGCATCGGTCGCGGTGGACCTGAAGCATCCTGACTGCGCCCAATTGGTGCTGGACCTGAATGCACAGGCAGATGCGCTGATCGAAAGCTTTCGTCCGGGTGTGATGGAACGGCTGGGCCTTGGTCCCGCCCAATGTCTGGCGCGTAACCCACAGCTTGCCTATGGGCGGTTGACGGGTTGGGGCCAGACCGGAACACTGGTACCTACTGCCGGGCATGACATCACCGATCTGGCGTTGACCGGGGTGCTGGGCGCCATTGGACGTGCGGATGGGCCGCCCGTGCCCCCCCTGAACCTGTTGGGCGACTATGCGGGTGGCAGTCTGCTGATGGTCATCGGCCTTCTGGCGGCAACGTTTGCCGCGCGCCAGACCGGGCAGGGGCAGGTGGTGGACGCGGCCATTGTGGACGCTGTCTCGTTGCTGGCAGCCCCTTTGCTGGGCCTGATCGCGGCGGGGCTGCACGGCGGCGGCCGGGGGGGAAACCTGCTGGACAGCGGCGCGCCGCATTACGACAGCTATATTTGCGCCTTTGGCGGCTATCTGGCCATCGGTCCGATCGAGGCAAAATTTCGCGACGAATTGCTGCGCGGTCTGGGATTTGACCCTGCGGGCTTTCCCGATGTGACGGACCGGGCGAATTGGCCTGCCGCGCGCCGTCTTTTGGCGGATCGCATCGCCAGCCGGTCGCGCGACGATTGGGAAGCACTCTTCCACAAGGCGATGCCTGCGTGGCCCCTGTCTTGACCTTGACCGAGGCGCAAGACCATCCCGCAGCGCGCACCCGTTCCGCCTGGATCCACGTTGGCGGTCATGCGCAGCCCGCACCCGCACCAAGGTTTTCGGCCACGCCGCCCGGATTGCCTTCCCCGCCGCAGGAACGGGGGGCGGGGTCTGCGGCGCTGGCGGGCTGGGGCATCGACGACACCCGCCGGGCAGCCTTGCAGGCCGCTGGCATCATGCTTTGACCACCAAGGAGGACACAATGGCCGGACTTTACCATGAGGAATTTGAAATTGACCGCGTGTTTGTGCACGACCTGAGTCTTACAGTCACCGAATATGACAATATCTCGTTCAGTCTGATGATGATGATGAACACCCAGCCACAGCACATCGACAACAATTTCGCCGAAGGCACCGAGTGGGGCAAACCTCTGTTCAACAGCCTGTACACGTTGGCAATCATGATCGGTATGGCCGTCAGCGACACCACGCAAGGCACAACAATCGCCAATCTTGGCATGACTGACGTCCGTTTCCCCAAGCCCGTCTTTGCGGGAGATACCCTGCGCGCGCGAACCCGGGTCGTCTCGAAACGCGAAAGCGCGTCGCGCCCCAACGCCGGGATCGTCGAGTTCGAGCACACCTGTCTGAACCAAAAGGGCGACGTCGTGGCGATGTGCCGCCGCGCCGCATTTGTGCGTAAGCGCTAGGTGGCATGATGCGGTCCTTGTTGTTCGTGCCAGGCGACAGTCCGCGCAAGTTTGCCAAGGCGACGGGGACGGCTGCGGATGCACTGGCGCTGGATCTGGAGGATTCCGTCGCGGCCCCCGCCAAGGCCGAGGCGCGCGCCACCGTGGCGCAGATGTTGCAAGCAGACCGCGCGGGCAAGCAGTTGATCGTGCGGGTCAACGCCTTTGACAACGCCTTGATCTTGGCGGACCTTGCGGCGGTGATGCCGCACGCGCCCGATGGCATCATGCTGCCAAAGGCGCGGGGCGGGGCAGATATCGCAGAACTTGGGCACTACCTTTCGGCCTTTGAAACTGCGTTCGGCCTGACGGAGGGCGCGACCTGGATCGTTGCCGTTGCCACAGAAACCGGCGAGGCGGTGCTGGGGTTGCCCAGCTATACCCCTGCGCACCCCCGCCTGAAGGGGCTGATGTGGGGGGCCGAAGATCTGAGCGCGTCGCTGGGTGCTATGTCGAACCGGGATGGCGTGGCCTATTCGGGGCCGTCCTTGCTGGCGCGGGATCTATGCCTGATGGCGGCGGCTTCGGTGGGGGTGACTGCCATCTATACAGTCTGCACCACGGTCGGGGATCTGGATTACGTGTCCGCGGAATCGCGGGCGGCACGGCGCGACGGGTTCGCCGTCAAAGCGGTGATTCACCCCAGTCATATCGACCCGGTGAACGCCGCCTTTACCCCGTCCGAGGCCGAAGTGGTCTGGGCGCAAACCGTTCTGCGCGCATTTGCCGAAAACCCCGGCCTAGGTGTCGTGCAGATCGACGACAAGATGATCGACAAGCCGCATGAGCGCGCGGCCCGCAAGATCATGGCAGTGGCGGGGCGGGATAGGGTCGCAAATGACAGACGAAACCACCAGCGGTACTGTGGCCTTGGCGACCACGGTGGTCATCATCGGGTTCGTCTGCAATTTTCTGGCGCGGGGCGTGGTGGATACCTTCATGGTATTCATGCCGCCGCTGGAACATGAATTCGGCTGGAATCATGCCGATTTGACGCAGGTCTATTCGGTCTATCTGATCACGCTCGGGGTGATGTCTCCGTTCACGGGCACATTGCTGGACACATGGGGGCCGCGGCTTTCGTATCTGGCGGGGGTTCGACCGTCAAGTGAGCCTGATGGTCGCGGTCGCCTATGCCGGGTTCGGGTCCGGCATGCTGGCCCTGGTCCCGCTTGCGCAGGCAGGGATCGATGCGTGGGGCTGGCGCGAGACATACCGCATCATGTTCTGGGGATGTCTGGTCATCTTGCCTTTGCTGGCGCTGTTGCCGTGGGGGCGGATCCCGGGGGGCGCACCCGGCGACCCGCGTGCCGAGGCCCGGCACGGCCGTCGACGCAGAGTCACGTCAGACAAGGCGCACTGGACCGTGGGCCGCGCCATGCGCACGGCAGAGTTCTGGTTGCTGGCGCAGGCGTTCTTTTTCACGGCGGTTGCGTCATATCTGACATCAGTGCAGATGATTTCCTTTTTGATTTCCATGGATTATCCCCCATTGGCAGCAGCCCTTGCGTTTGGTGTGGCGGGGATGCTGTCGATCTTTGGCGTTATCTTGTCGGGCTGGGCCTCGGTGTGGTTCGGGTTTCGGCGCAGCACACTGGTGTCGTTTGCGGGAACCCTGATCGAGGTTCTGGCGCTGTTGGCCTATGCGCGGTGGCCCCACCCGGCGCTGGTCTGGCTGTTCATTGTGACCTTCGGCACCAGTCAAGGCGCGCGTGGCCCAGTTATTTCGGCGCTGAATGCCCGTATCTTTGCGCACGGGCGGGTCAGTTCGATCTATGGGCTGATCTTCACGCTGATGTCATTCGGGTCTGCCGTCGGGGCCTCGTTGTCGGGGCGGCTGCATGCCTGGACCGGGGACTATGCGGCAGCGTTTTTGCTGGCCGCGGTGGCGGTGCTTGTGGCCGCCGCACCTTTCTTGCTGACCCGACGCCTGATTGATGCGCAGGAAAAGCCACCCCCGGTCGTCTGACCCCGATTGCGACCCCCGGTTTCGGGTTTGCATAACGGCGACTGGTCGTTTCTGCGTGTCGTTGAGGGCGACTGGTGCGTGTTGAACCCCCCAATGGCGAACCCATGCCAAGTGTACGGTCGGGGCAGTGTGGCAATCACATCTCTTTGGCCGCGCTTGATGTGGGTGGCCTGATGTGGGGCGGGGCGACAGCAATCCAGCCAGCGCCCGATGAAAATCAAAACGAAAATCGGCCCCGCATCGATCGGCCTAGGCTGTTTGGAAACTTCTGCACCAACCGCCACCAGCGATGTGATGGGGTCGCAGCGGGTCTTTCTGCCTGCTTGGGTTCATGCAACCCGCCAGTGGCGCGTATATCGGGCC
>JAUSPL010000580.1 GCA_030656535.1 Gemmobacter sp. | reverse complement strand
GATGCGATCAGCGCCCGGCATGCCCGCAAAGCCGCCGAAGCCGGGGTGGATGGCATCATCGCCGTCGCTGCCGGGGCCGGGGGGCACTCTGGCAACCTGAGCCCATTTGCACTGGTGTCAGAAATCCGGACCTTCTTTGACGGCACGTTGGTCCTGGCTGGCGCGATCAATACCGGGCGCGATGTGGCTGCGGCACGGATGATGGGTGCCGACATGGCCTATCTTGGCACCCGGTTCATTGCCACCCAAGAGGCAACAGCGTCTGATGGATACAAGCAGATGCTGATAGACAGCAGCGCCGCAGACGTTGTCTATACGCCGCGCATCAGTGGTGTGAACGCAAACTTCTTGCGCCCCAGCCTGATCGCCGAGGGCCTTGACCCCGACAATCTGCCCGAACCCGGCGGCCTTGACGTGCGGGCCGAAGCCCGGGTCTGGCGCGACCTGTGGTCAGCAGGCCAAGGCGTCGGCGCAATCACCGACGCCCCGCCTGCGCGCGTGCTGTGCGACCGTTTGGTGCGCGAATACTCTGACGCGCTGGCGCAATCGCGCAACTGGGCCTGACGCCCGCCACCTGGTGTGACTGCTGACACCCGTCCGGCAGTTCGGCACGGATACTCAAGTAGCAACTGTCTCTGTCAGGTCGTGGGGGCCGCGCCTTGTCTGGGTTTTCCCACTTTCCGCGTAACGGGGATGCTTGGGCGGACTGGCCCCCGTCGCATCCGGCCTGCCACTATGCCAGGCTGTCGCCACCGCCAGAATTGACCAACAACAGCGCCGATTCCATCTGTTCCGGTGACAGGCCCCGTTCCTTGCCCCGGCCCAGCGCCTCGATGATCGCGGCCAGTGCCCGCGCCCTGCCTCCCACGTCGAACGCCTGCAAGGCTCGGCCCACGTCGATCATCACCGCCGCGCCCAGGTTGGCGCTTGCCGCTTTGGCCAGCAGTTCGGCCAAGGACTGCAACGCCCTCGACCACCAGCGAAGACCCCCGGCGAGCGCGAAACGCCGCACGCATCGTCTCCATGTCGTCGGCGGATCCTTCGCGGAGCGGGGTGATCGGCGACCCAAAGGGCGCACCCCCTGTACAGATCACACAAGGCAGTTTCGACCTGGTGCAACAGCTCTGCCGTCAAAGGGGTCCGCCGCAACGGGGCAGCGCCGGTCCAAGGGGCCACCATGTCAGACCCGATGCGCAGGTGCAGAACCTCTGCCGCAAGGGTGGTTTCGGTGCACCCGCCGCCCGCCTCGGACACGGAAAGCCGTTAAGCGCGGGGAACGCAGTTGCGGGTGGACAGATCCCAATCGGCACACGGCACCAGCCCTGCCCCGCCGATCAGCATTACCGCTTCGCCACGCTGGGCGGCAGACCGGGCAAGAAGCGCCAGATGCGCCCACGTCACCAGGTTGGTGCCCTGCACATCGGCAAGGGCAAAGGCGCTTTCCCACAGGCTGACACAGCTTTGAGCCGTGGCAGTCAGATTGCCTATGCCAGACGATCCGCTGATGTAGGATTCGCGCGCCGCCATGATTGCAGCGGTATGGCCCGAACCCGATGACCGGGTTTCGAGGTCGATTCCTTGCGCCTGCACCATCCGAACGTGTCAAATCCCCCAGCGTTTCAAGTGGTTCTAGAAGACGCCGCCCCGCTGATCATAGAGCCGCGCCACCTGATCACAAATCGCCATGCCAAGGTCGCGGAGGACGCTTTCTGCATCATTCCCGAACCCTGCGGTGCAAGTGACGCGCTGCCGCCCGCCCGGTGTGCTGGTGAAGTGCATTCGTGGATAGCGCCCGCCTTCAAGCCAGAACCCCGGTGTAACAGGCGTTGTCATCCCGTCCATTTCGATCAGGTGGACCGCGGCCAACGCAACCGACCCGACCGGCAGGTCAATGACAGAGCCGGGGCAATTGTCGAAGGTCCGCAGCAGTGTCAGGAACACTCGTTCGGCCTTCGCGCCCGGCGCCAGTTTGTCCAGCCCCGTCTCTGCCTCCTCGGCCACAAACACGCCCGCCCGCCACAGCATGGCTATTTCTCTGCCTGTGCTGCCACAGTTGGACTTCTTGGTTGCCAGCACCCGCGCGTCCAGTCTCTTGAAAAGCTCGGACTCGATCAGGGATAGCTGCCTCTCAGCAGCAAGCAGAGCATCCTCACCGGCCAGGCTGCGCAATGTCATGCCTTCCAGATCGTCATAGCTGCGCTCGATCCTATGCAAGATGTCAGCGGTCCTGCGGTGCAGTTCGCCGTCGTCTGCCGAAATGTACATGACGCGGCCCTGTTGAACTGGCATTCCAAGCCATGACGTGCCCGACGCCGCGCTTACGGCCGGTTGCAAGCCAGAAGGCTTTTGCCCGGGCCGCCGTTGCCGCCGGACAACGTGGCGGTCTTTTCCGGCACCAGCCCCCGCACAAGCCATTCGCGCTCAGGCACCGCCGTCCCATGAGCGTTGCGGCGTTGTTGAACTGACTGGACCGTTCCGCCTTGGGTGTGATCACGCATGACGTCTTTGGCTCTTCCCGCCCCGGATCGCGCGCATAGACCTCGAGTGGTGGTGTCGGCACCTCGTCCATGCCCAAGCTCTCGCCCCGGATCGGCCACACTGTCGAGCGGGCGCAGACTGGCGAATGAGGCACAATAGTCGCGGTCCACACGTGGCGAACCGCTGGTGCGCCTTGCGGTCGCGTTTGGCCCGGCATTCGGCAGCAGCCTGATGCACGATGTCGCTGTCGCTGTCGCTGTCGAAGCCCATCACAAGACCCCCCAATGCGCCGCATTGAAGGTCATTTCCCGGTCGGCGGGATCCAGCGCCAACAGTGCGGCAAAGGCGATGCTGCTGGCCTCGGCAGTCGTCAGGCACGTTGTCAGACCCCGCCGTGCCGTGTGCCACAGGTCCGGTGCGCCAGCGGTCTGGGCAAAGCCCAATAGGCGCGTAGCCCGCTTGTGGCGGTCATTGGAATACAACGACATTGCGATGCACCCCGGCTTGCGGAATTTTCTTCTTGCGGGTGATCTTCGGATCTTTTGGATTTGCCCCGACTGTACCCGCCAGCGCGTCCGGATTTTCTTTTGCGCCGTGACCGGACGCGGAACCGGCTGTGTCGGACTTGTGCCAACTCTTGGCGCTTGTTCCCGCATCGTTCCGCATGCTTGCGCCCGAACCTGCAAGATCAGGTGCGCAAGCTTCTTTGGATATTGACGTTTTTTCATGGAAGGCGTAGGTGCCGAGGTGGGACACCCCTCCCCAACGGGGGGCATTTATCTGCAAGGATACCATGACTGACATAATGACCCCGGCCACGCGGCCGGCAAATCCGCGTTTTTCGTCTGGCCCATGCGCCAAAATCCCCGGTTTTACCCTGACGATGCTTGATGATGCCCCATTGGGCCGGTCGCATCGTGCCACGGTCGGGAAAAACAAGCTGAAAGAAGCAATCGACCTGACGCGCGAAATCCTTGGCGTTCCGGCCGATTATCGGATCGGCATCGTGCCCGGATCCGACACTGGCGCAGTGGAAATGGCCATGTGGTCCCTTTTGGGGGCGCGCGGCGTCGAAATGCTTGCATGGGAGAGCTTTGGCGAGGGCTGGGTGACGGATGCCGTCAAGCAGCTGAAGCTTGACGCAACCGTGCGCAAGGCGGGCTATGGCGAGATCGTCGACTTGTCGATCGTGGACTTCGACAAGGACGTCGTATTCACATGGAACGGGACGACTAGCGGCGTGCGTCTGCCCAATGGTGATGCGATCCCGGCCAATCGCGCCGGACTGACCATTTGCGACGCCACATCGGCGGCTTTTGCGATGGATCTGCCGTGGGACAAACTGGATGTGGTGACGTTCTCTTGGCAAAAGGTGCTGGGCGGCGAAGGCGCGCACGGGATGCTGATCCTGTCGCCACGCGCTGTGGAACGGCTGGAAACCTACACCCCGCCGTGGCCGCTGCCAAAGATCTTCCGCCTGACCGCCAAGGGCAAGCTGAACGAAGGCATCTTTGTCGGTGAAACGATCAACACGCCGTCCATGATGGCGGTCGAGGATTACCTTGTTGCCCTGAAATGGGCGCAGGGGCTGGGCGGGCTGAAGGGCCTGATCGACCGGGCAACAGCCAATGCACAGGTGATTCACGATTTTACCGCCTCGCGGGACTGGATCGCCAACCTTGCCCTGGATCCGGCCCACGCGTCGACCACCAGCGTCTGCCTGAAGTTCACCGACGCCCGCATCACCGACGGCGCGGCATTTGCCAAGGCCGTGGCCAAGCGTCTGGAACAGGCGGGCGTTGCCTTGGATATCGGCGCATATCGCGATGCGCCCCCCGGCCTGCGGATCTGGTGTGGATCGACGGTGGAAACCGCTGACGTCCAAGCATTGATGCCGTGGATCGACTGGGCATTCCAAACGGAAATCGCCGCATTGGCGAAAGCTGCCTGATATTGCTGTTGCGGTGCGCAGTGACTGCGCACCCAACGCCACGCGAACAAGCTGCGCCTTCGCAGCGCGCCATCCCATTCCCTCAATTTCAGGAGCCCGCCATGGCCCCCCGCGTACTCGTTTCCGACGAACTTTCCGAAACCGCCGTCCAGATCTTTCGCGATCGCGGGGTCGAAGTCGACTACATGCCGAAACTTGGCAAGGACAAAGACGCGCTTGCCGCCGTCATCGACCAGTATGACGGCCTGGCGATCCGGTCAGCCACCAAGGCCACCGAGAAACTGTTGGCCGCCGCAACCCGCCTGAAGGTCATTGGCCGCGCCGGAATCGGTGTCGACAACGTCGACATCCCTGCCGCGTCGAAAAAGGGCGTGATCGTGATGAACACGCCGTTCGGCAATTCGATCACAACCGCCGAACACGCAGTTGCGATGATGTTCGCCGTTGCCCGCCAATTGCCCGAAGCCAACGCCTCGACCCATGCCGGCAAGTGGGAAAAATCCCGTTTCATGGGGGTCGAGCTATTCAACAAGACGCTGGGCGTCATCGGCGCGGGCAACATCGGCGGCATCGTCTGCGACCGCGCAGTCGGACTGAAGATGAAGGTCATCGCCTATGACCCCTTCTTGTCCGAAGAGCGCGCAAAGCAATTGGGCGTCACCAAGGTGGAACTGGACGACCTGCTGGCCCGCGCCGACTTCATCACCCTTCATGTGCCGCTGACCGACAAGACCCGCAATATCCTGTCGCGCGAAAACCTTGCAAAAACAAAGAAGGGTGTGCGCATCATCAACTGCGCCCGCGGCGGCCTGATTGATGAGACCGCACTGGCAGACGCGATCAAGGCTGGCCATGTCGCAGGTGCCGCCCTGGACGTGTTTGAAGTCGAGCCCGCCACAGAAAACCCGCTGTTCAATCTGCCCAACGTGGTCTGCACCCCCCACCTTGGCGCGTCGACCACCGAAGCGCAGGAAAACGTGGCGCTGCAGGTGGCTGAACAGATGTCCGACTATCTGCTGACGGGGGCTGTGTCGAACGCGCTGAACATGCCATCGGTCACGGCCGAGCAAGCCACCGTCATGGGCCCGTGGATCAAACTGGCCTCGCATCTGGGCGCCTTCATCGGCCAGATGACCGACGAGCCGATCAAGGCGATCAACATCCTCTATGACGGCACCGTGGCCGACATGAACCTGGCGGCCCTGAACTGTGCGGTGATCGCAGGTGTTCTCAAGGCACAAAACCCGGACGTAAATCTGGTGTCCGCACCGATCGTCGCCAAAGAGCGCGGGATTCAGGTATCCACGACCCGTCAGGAAAAGACCGGCACCTTCGACGCCTATATCAAGGTGACGATGGTCACCGACAAACGCGAACGGTCGGTCGCGGGGACGTGTTTTTCGGATGGCAAGCCGCGCTTCATCCAGATCAAGGGCATCAATATCGACGCCGAAATCGGCGCTCACATGCTCTATACCACCAACGACGATGTGCCGGGCATCATCGGCCTGTTGGGCATGACCATGGGCAAGAACGGCGTGAACATCGCCAACTTTACCCTTGGTCGGTCGGGCGTGGGTCAAGACGCCATTGCGATCTTGTATCTGGACCAGCGGATTGACCCCAAGGTGGTGGAAACGCTTGAAAGCACAGGAATGTTCCAACAGGTCAAGCCGCTGCAATTCGACGTGGCATAGTCAGGAGGCAAGGGCTTGGGCCACCTCTGCCCTTGCTCCTTTGCCTTGACCCAAATATCTCTGGGTCCGGGGGTGAACCCTCCGGACCCGATACAATAATTTAAGGCCGGGCCCTATGCGCAGTTATGCTATTGGCGATATCCACGGACATCTTGACCTTTTGCGCGCCGCACACCGACGTATCGCAACCGACCGGGACCTGACTGAAGACCATGATGCCCCGATCATCCATCTGGGTGATCTGGTGGACCGGGGCCCTGACAGCCGGGGCGTCATACAGTATTTGATCGATGGCATTGC
>JAUSPL010000579.1 GCA_030656535.1 Gemmobacter sp. | reverse complement strand
GTGTCACCAGCGGGGCCATATTCCATGTCACAGGATGCTGCGCAGATAGCCGAGCGAGTTTGCAAAATCATCCTGTGCGTGGGGATGGCACGCGGCCTCCAGAACAAGGGTTCCGTCAAATCCATGCGCCTTTAGCGCCGCGATCTGACCTTTGACGTCTGTAACGCCCTTGCCATATTGCTGCCAGATCATCTTGCCGCCTTCGATCCGGCCATCCTTCATATGCACGTTGCGGATAAAGGGTTTGAGCTTTTCGAAACCAGCCTCGAATGTCACCCCTTCTGCCTCATACAGATTGCCGGTGTCCCAGACATAGCCGAAATTCGCCCGGTTGACCTCGGTCAACAATGACAGGCAGGCGTCGCTGGTATCGGCCCACGATCCGGGCAGGTTTTCCAGCTGCACCTCGAACCCGCGCTCCGCCGCACGGTCTGCGACATCCCCCAGCAGATCGACAATCTGCGCAAAGGCAGACTGGGGATCACCGGCGCTGCGCAGGGGGGCAAAGACGATCAGCGTTTTCACATCCAGCTTTTCCGCCAGATCAAGGCTCATCGGCAGAACATGGCGGGCCTGAACCTCGATCAGATCGCTGGCAAGCTCGGCCTTGAACAGGCCCGGCGACACGGCAGAGTAAGAAATGCCAAAGTCCTTTGCCGCCGTCCGAAGCTGCTTCCATGCGTCCGGCTCCATCGCGGGAAACCGCTTTCCTTCCATGGTGCGCACCTCAAAGGTGGTTACACCCGCGTCGGCGGCTGTCCGCAAGATGCGGGCCAGAGCGCCGGGGGTGGTATCGGGCAAAACTTCATTGGTCACTGCAGTCAGCTGCATGATCGGGTCCTTTCAGGTGGGAAGCGTGGCGCTGCCGCACAGGGCAGCCCAGGGAAGGCGCGAATGCGCCGGGGTCAGTAAAGGTGGCAAGCCACCGCCGGGCGGCCCGCATGCGACGTCAGCGCGGGGATCTGCGTTTCACAGATCGGGCCGATCTTGCGCGGGCAGCGGGGATGGAACGGACAGCCCTTGGGCGGGTCCAGTGGCGACGGCAGCTCGCCCTCCAGCAGAATTTCCTCGTGCACATCATCGGGGTGCCCCGGCAGAGCCGCCGAAAACAGGGCTTCGGTATAAGGGTGTTGCGGGTTTTTGAACACCTGATCCGAGGGACCGATTTCGACGATCCGGCCCAGATACATGACCGCTACCTGATGCGCGAGATAGCGGGTGGTCGCCAGATCATGCGCCACCAAAAGGTAGCTGATCCCGAACTCCTCCTGCAAATCCTTGAACAGGTTCATGATCTGCGACCGGATTGACACATCCAGCGCCGAAACCGGCTCGTCCAGCACGATCAGGCGCGGGTTGGAAACCAGCGCGCTGGCGATCGCAATGCGCTGGCGCTGGCCGCCGGAAAACTCGTGCGGATAGTTCTGGGCCTGATCGGGGCGCAGACCGACCGCCTCCAGCACCTGCCCCACCCGCAGGTCAATGTCTTTCCGGCTCATCTTTCCACTGGCCATCAGCGGTTCTGCCACCAGATCACGCACCCGCATGCGCGGGTTCAGCGAGGACCACGGGTCCTGAAACACCGCCTGCATCTTGGCGCGCAGCGCCCGCAGATCGCCCCCTTTGAGCGCATGCACATCCTGACCGTCGACCAGAACATGACCGCGCGTGGTCTTGTCCAGCCGCAGGATCATCCGGGTCACGGTGGTCTTGCCGCAGCCGGACTCACCCACAAGCGCAAGCGTCTCGCCTGCCTTTATGGTGAAACTCAGGCCGTCCACGGCCTTTACTGTCAATGTGGCAGAGCTGAACAGCCCGGATGACACCTCAAAGTGCCGCGCAAGATCGCGCACTTCAAGAACCGGGGAAGATGTGTCGATCATGGCAGAAGCCTCCAGCAACTGGCGGTATGCCGCTCCGACCCTTCGCCGCCCAGATCCACCGTCGGGGGTTCCTCGGCATGGCAGCGCGCATCGGCCAACGGACAGCGGGGTGCAAAGTTGCATCCCTTGGGTTTGTTCCACAGGGCGGGTGGGGTGCCCTCGATCACCGGCAGCCGCCCGTTCTGGCCGTGCAGTTTTGGCACCGATTCAAGCAGGGCACGGGTGTAGGGATGCGATGGCCGGTCAAAGATCCGGCGCACCGGACCGTATTCCACGATCTGCCCGCCATACATCACCGCCAGCCGGTGACAGACCCGCGCGACGATACCGAAATCATGGGTGATGAACAGGATCGAAAGGCCGGTTTCCTTTTGCAGATCGTTCAGCAGCCGCAGATACTGGGCCTGCACCGTCACGTCGAGCGAGGTTGTCGGCTCGTCGGCGATTATGACCTGCGGCATGCAGGAAATCGCAATCGCGCCGACAGCCCGCTGCCGCATGCCGCCGCTCATCTGGTGCGGATAGGCATGCACGCGCATCTCGGGGGCCGCCACACGCACCTTGCGCAGGGCATCAACTGCCATTTTCAGATAGCCACCCGGCTCGGCTTTGCGATGCAGCCGCAACGCCTCGACAATCTGATCCCCGATCCGGAAAGCCGGGTTGAGCGAGGTTTGCGGGTCTTGCAGAATCATGGCGATCTCGCGCCCCCGGACCTTGCGCATCTCTGCATCGTCCAGGCCGGTCAGCTCCCGCCCGCCGAGGCGGATACTGCCCTTGGTGATACGGGCGGTGTCCTTGGCAAGAAGACGCATCAGGGACAGCCCGGTCATTGATTTTCCACTGCCGGATTCCCCGACCAGGCCGAGTGTTTCCCCCCGGTACAGATCGAAGCTGACCCCATCAATGGCACTGAACACGCCGCGACTGGTT
>JAUSPL010000577.1 GCA_030656535.1 Gemmobacter sp. | reverse complement strand
CTTGATGCGATTATTTCCTATCTTCAGGTTCTGGGTACGATGGTGGACTTTTCCACCTTCATTCCAGACGCAAGCCGCTAAGGGGAGAAAGACATGGAAACCTATTCTTTCCTGCGCGAATTTGCCGATAGCTGGATGCTTGTGGCGATGACCGTGTTTTTTGTCGGGATCATCTTTTGGGCCTTTCGACCCGGTAGCCGCAAAACCCACGAAGTCGCTGCAACCGCGATCTTTCGCAACGTGGACCGGCCGGCACAGGACACACCGTCCCCCAGCAAACACAAGGAGGCGTGAGCGATGAGCGCCAAGAAAACCAACCCAAAGCCTGGTGAGGTCGAAACGACTGGCCACAGCTGGGACGGGATAGAAGAGTTCAACAACCCCCTGCCGCGTTGGTGGCTGTGGACCTTCTATGCCTGTATCGTCTGGGCGTTGATCTATTCGATCGCCTATCCGGCCTGGCCCATGCTGAGCAAGGCGACCCCCGGTCTGCTGGGTCATTCGACCCGGGCCGACGTTGCCGTTGAAATCAAGCGGTTCTCGGACGCGAATGCCGCGATCCGCGAGCGGCTGGTGGCAACCGATCTGACCGCCATTTCGACGGACCCAGAACTGAACCAGTTCGCCAATCAGGCGGGCGCAGCGGTGTTCCGCACCTGGTGCGCGCAATGCCATGGGGCAGGGGCTGCGGGTGTATTGGCCTCTGGCTATCCAAACCTGCTGGATGACGACTGGCTGTGGGGCGGTGATATCGAGGCCATCCACACCACGATCACCCACGGGATCCGAAACACGACCGACGAAGACGCGCGCTATTCGCAGATGCCGGCCTTTAGCGAGTTGCTGGAGCCAGCACAGATCGAGCAGGTCGTTGCCTATGTTCAATCGATCTCGAACCAGGATCACGACGCCAGCTTGGTTGCAGATGGCACCACGCTGTTTGCCGAAAACTGCGCATCCTGCCACGCGGAAACCGGCATGGGGAACCGTGACCTTGGGGCCCCCAACCTGACCGACGCCATCTGGCTTTATGGCGGCGACAAGGATGCCCTGACCTACACGATCAAGAATGCCCGGTACGGCGTCATGCCAAACTGGAACACGCGCCTGTCCGAGGCCGACCTCCGTTCGGTATCGGTCTATGTCCACGGTTTGGGCGGCGGCGAGTGATCTTGATTACCCCGGGGCGTTCCCATGGGGAAAGCACCGGCGCCCCGTCCTGTTCGCGCGTTTCTGGGGCGCCGGTGTGACTTTTGCAGGCGGGGGCGATGTGACCATCCCTGCTGCGACATAACCGCCAAGATCCCGCTTTTCGGTGGAAAGGCGGGATCTTTTGCTGATTACTTGCATCGCAGGCACCACTTATTGATGCAGGTCAAAGTTGTGGCCCGCCGAAGCGCGATAGTCCATCGCACCGCCAGAATCTCCGGAGTAGCACTGTGACTTCCGACACACCCCAGACCGAAAGCCTTTACGCCGCCCGCGAGCCGATTTTTCCGCGTCGGGTCAAGGGCACCTTTCGCACCTTGAAATGGTACATCATGGCTGTGACGCTGGGGATTTACTATCTGGTGCCCTGGATCCGATGGGACCGGGGCCCGAACATGCCCGATCAGGCGGTGTTGATCGACATGGCGAGCCGCCGCTTCTTTTTCTTCATGATAGAAATCTGGCCGCACGAGTTCTATTTCGTCGCGGGACTTTTGATCATGGCGGGGCTTGGGCTGTTTTTGTTCACATCGGCCGCAGGGAGGGTGTGGTGCGGGTATGCGTGCCCACAGACTGTTTGGACAGACCTTTTCATCCTGGTCGAGCGTTGGGTCGAAGGTGATCGCAACGCCCGCCTTCGTCTGCACCGACAAAACTGGAACGGAGAGAAAATCCGCAAGCGCGCGGTGAAATGGGCTGCATGGCTGCTGATTTCGGTAGCGACGGGTGGGGCTTGGGTGTTCTATTTTACCGACGCACCTACGTTGCTGGTCAACTTGGTGACCTTCGATGCGCATATGGTTGCCTATCTGACCATCCTTGTGCTGACGGCCACAACATTTGTGTTTGGCGGATTTGCACGGGAACAAATCTGTATCTACGCCTGTCCCTGGCCCCGGATCCAGGCGGCGATGGTCGACGAAGACACCATCACGATCGGATACCGCGATTGGCGCGGCGAACCGCGTGGCAAGCTCAAAAAAGGCGAGGCTTCCGCAGCGCAGGGTGATTGCATCGACTGCATGGCCTGTGTGAATGTATGTCCGATGGGCATCGACATCCGCAACGGACAGCAACTTGCGTGCATCACCTGCGGGCTGTGTATCGACGCCTGCAACGACACCATGGACCGGATCGGCAAGCCGCGCGATCTGATCAGCTATCTTGCCCTGACCGATGAGATCGCCGAACGCGGGGGCAAAGAACCGAAATCCGTCTGGAAGCATGTCTTCCGACCGCGCACCATCATGTACACGGTCCTGTGGGCCGGTGTCGGAGCCGCGATGATCGTGGCGCTGTTCGTCCGGTCAGATATCGACATAAACGTGACACCTGTGCGCAACCCGACCTTTGTCACGC
>JAUSPL010000568.1 GCA_030656535.1 Gemmobacter sp. | reverse complement strand
GTCGGACCCTTTACAAGGGTTGCGGGCCCGCCATCCGGCGACAACAGGTTGTCGCATTGGACTGGCGCATTTGCCGAATCATAATTCAGGGTCGGGGTGGTGATCGAGGTTCCGCAAGGGACCGTGACCGCCGCGTTTGATGCGACAATGCAGTCAACGGTGTTGACGGACGCACCGCCGCTCAGTGTCACGCCGCTGCCGGCCGCATCCAGCGCCTGAATGCAGGCGGGCTGACCCGCTATCGTCCCCGCAAGAGCAACAACCGTCACATCCACAGACTGCTGCGCATTCAACACCCGGGCCAGCAACAGGATCTGTTGCGTCGTGATGGTTGCCCGCACTGCCTCGTCGCCCGGCGAACCTGACAGGGGCTCCAGCGTCAGGACAAGTTTGTCCCGCGATACGCCGTTCAGGATCGCAACGTTTTCGGCGGCCAGGGTCGCTTCGGCGAGGCTCTGGTTCTTTGCGTATGTCATCGCACCTGTGACGGCGGCAAGATCTGCAACCCGCTGCGTCTCGACTTTGGTCAAAAGGGCGTTGCCATATTCAAGCGCCAGACCCGACATCCCCAGCAAGACCGGCAAGACAAGAGCGCCGACAATTGAAACCGCCCCGTCGGCGTCCCTGGCGAACCCGTAAACGTCCCTTGCAATACTGCGCGCCGACAGGAACTTGACCATGACTCCCTACTTCTCTCAAAATCGTCCGCGACGGATGCGCGGTGCGTGACCCGCGACGTCATTGCTGCTCTGACGACAAAAAGCGGCTTGCCGCGCGCGCATGTTGCGTCCCAGTTGCCACACCTTTCCAGCGATTGCCAATTGGCCTGACGGACTGTCCGTTTGGTCTAAAGCGTGCCCTTTGGGGCGCCGACCGGGAACGCCGCTGGCAAGATCATCTGGCGGTATGGTCCGACCCAAGGCCCGGAAACCGCGTGTCAGCCGGGCATTCAGTTCAGCCCGGGCGGCGCCGCCTGCGCGCCCGACGACCCCGTGCTTTCACAAAGCTCGTCTGCGCAGGCGTAGGACTGCATGACCATTGCGCGCCGCACCGTCACAGTTCCGGGTTTGCGATCGCTGACCTGTACCACGATGTCGGTCAGCAAGTTGCCTTCGGTGTCGAGGACGATCAGGTTGGTCAGGCCCTGAGCCACGCCTTTCAACACGATCATCCGGCCATCGGTCAGGGTCGCATCCGCGATGGCAGAGTTCCCCAGCAAGATGGTTCCGATGTCAGCGCCGATGGGCACCACGACCACGAAATCGACGGCCAGAACGACCTTTTCGAGGCTTTTCTCGACCGCAGCGCGCCCGACCTGCTGCGGCTCGGGATAGGCTGCCACGACAACTTCGGCGCGTGCCAAACCGGGTGCCAGCGCCAGCGCGCCCCAGACGGCGAGCGCACCAATCCAAAGGCACAAGTGCGCTTTCAGACACTGGTCAGCCGGCGAACCGTTGTTTGGGGCCGCGTTCAGATCAGCAGCAGTTTGGGGGGCTGTCATGGTTTCCCTTTGTCCCGGTCTTGGCGCGGCGTCGCGGGGGCTGCGCCCTCGAAAAAGAACGGCTCGCCGTCGCCTGCGCGACATCTGATCAAAGAATGGCCCCAAAGCGGCATCAGACATAGCCGACTTTTCGGGCAGGCCGAACGGCTGGCCCAGATTCAGACGCCGACCCCCGCCGGTGATGCGCTGCACGGGTGACTGCGCCACGAACCATGCGACGCCATGCCCCCGAACGCGTCAGAGCTGTGCACCGGAAGCCTGAACTTCATTCAGCAGCAATGTCCCGGCCGTTGCGGCTTCGACCCGGTTCGTCGCCCCGAGCAATCGAAAGGCCGCAGACAAATGAAACTTTACGGTTCCTTCACTTAGGTCCAGCGCGCGCGCCATCGCCTTGTTGGATTTGCCCGCCACCAGCAACTCGATGATTTCCTTTTGGCGTGCTGTTACCCGGGGAAACCTGCCGCCGCTGCGTCCGGCCTTGGCCAGGGCAATATGTCCGTCAAAGCATTCGGCGACGGGCAGTTCCGGAAAGAACGACGGGATGTAGACATGGCCGTTGCAGATATGGCGCAGCGCGACGGTCAGTTCGTTCACAGAAACCGTCTTGGACACATAGCCATGAACGCCGCTTTGCAGCGACATGAGGATGTCATGGCGTTCCTTGGAGGCCGACACAACTGCCACCCGAAGGTCAGGAAACAGATCGCGGACCGTGCGAAGGTCGACCCAGTTGCTCATTCCCGGCATATCGATCGCAAAGATCGTAAGCGCCAGCTCGGGGTGGGACGACAGGCACTCGACCGCCTCTTCGAAACTGGTGGCTTCCAACACGACAGACACCCCCAGACGATCCGTCAGAATGGTGCGCAGTGCCACGCGGAAGTAGTCGTCATAGCCCGAAATCAGCACGGGCATCCCGCAGACAGATGTCGTAGTCATCTGGTTCATTTCCATACTCCCCTCACACTCAGAAACCTGACATGCCCGGCCCCGCGTTTTGCAGCCTGGGTCGGATTCGGGATGCTGAGTGGTGCAGATGTTGTGATTCGGACAGTCCGTTAAGGTTGTGCTCGTTCCGGATTGCGCTGGCCGAAAGTCCAGACCAACCGGATAACTATACCTGAAATGCCATCCATGACACAAATATGCAATGGGGCTGCCGGAATTAATTCAACCTTAAGTTGTATGTGCCGTTTGCGCCGATCCATCAGTCGCCCCTAGCAGCGCGTCTACATCATAGCAAGGAAAGCTCCTATGAAAGCCATCTACGTTCGTTTCGCCAAAGATACGTCCGGCGCCACCGCCATCGAATACGGTCTGATCGCGGCACTGGTCTCCGTGCTCATCATTGGGGCGCTGACCCTGCTTGGTCCGCAGTTGGCTGATGTCTTCGAAGGGATCACCACCGCGCTGACCCCGGCCGCCGGCTGATAACCGGACGGTCAGCGGATCGCGACACAACGCGCCGTTGACGCCGCACAGCGCAGGGGGACACCCATGATCACGATCCCGGCCCTGGTAGGGATCGTGGTCTTCGGCACTGCGATGGTGTGGGCCGCCGTTTCTGACGCGGCGACCCGCACCATTCCCAACTGCATCTCTATCCTGATGCTGGCGGGCTACTGCCTGCTTGCCCCGCTTGCCGGCTTTTCGCTGCGCGACATGGGGGCAAGTGCGGGTGCTGCAGGTCTGGTCGGCATCGTGCTGGTCGTGTTTTTCGCGCGCGGCTGGATCGGGGGCGGAGACGCAAAACTGATAACCGCGACGACGCTGTGGCTTGGTCCCGATCAACTGTTGAACTTCCTGCTCTGGACTTCTGTGGTCGGAGGCCTGCTGGCGGTCGCCGCCCTGGCATTTCGGGGCGTCCCGATGAACACGGCAGGCGCAATGCCCGTCTGGGTCAGCCGCACCTTGGGGCGGTCCGGCGGCATTCCATTTGCCCTTGCCATCGCGCCCGCAGGTCTGGCGCGGCTTTATTTCAGTTCCTGGATGATTCCCGTCCATTGAACGCCCTGCGCGCCGACACGCGCGCCTTGAAAGACAGGAGCTTGCCTTGCTGCGTGCCGCAATCATCCTTGTTGCCCTTGCGTTCGGCGGTCTGGCGGCGTGGATCGTGGTGTCGCAGCAGTCGGTGCCCGTCGTCGCCACCCCCGCAGTGGCCATGCCCATTCCGACCACGGATGTCCTTGTCGCGGCGTCCGATGTGCCTGCGGGCGCAGCCCTGATCGGTGGGAACCTGCGCTGGCAGGCGTGGCCGGCCAGCGGGGTCGGCCCGGCCTTCATCACCCGGGCGGCACGCCCGAATGCGGAATCCGAACTTGCGGGCATGACCGTGCGAACCGGGTTCATCGCGGGCGAGCCGGTCAATGAAAGCCGCCTGTTGGGCGTTGGCGCCGGGTTCCTGTCCGTCATGCTGGCGTCCGGCATGCGGGCCGTGGCGGTAAAGATCAACGCCGAAACCACAGCCGGCGGATTCATTTTGCCCAACGACCATGTCGATGTGATGCAGACCTTCAATCTGACCGACAGCGCGGGCGCCGCGCAGATTTCAAGCCGGGTTATCCTGAGCAATGTGCGGGTGTTGGCAATTGACCAGATGGTTGCGCGGCAAGACAGCGACTCGTTTGTCGGAAAGACCGCGACGCTGGAACTGTACCCCGAGCAGGTCGAAAAGGTCACGACAGCGGCTGCGTCGGGCGCGATCTCGCTGGTGCTTCGACCTTTGGCGGACAATGCCGAGATCGTCGAACCTGCCGAAGCACCCAGCATCCAGCCCCCGCCCGGACGGACAATCCGCATCTATCGGAAAGAGGGTCTGGAACTGATGAAGATCGACGTCGGGGCCTCTGGTCTGGTGGTGCGGCCATGAGCGAGGTATTTCCGAAATTGATCCTGACCCAGAGTCAGGCGGTCGTCGGAACCGCGCGCCCCGTCGGACATGTGCCCCACATCACCGTCGGCACCTTTTGCGAGACATCCAGGACCCATGCCGTGATGGCCGCAGTCGCGACGGACCGCCGCCTGTCGCGGGCCATCACGTCGACCAGCCTGGGCGGCATAGCCGAGGCAATCACGTACTGCCGCAATCACCCGACCCCCGATCTGCTTGTTCTTGAAAGCGGCGGACCCCGCGAAGATCTGCTGGCGCAACTCGGTGAACTGGCGTCGGTTTGTGATGTTGCCACAAAGGTCATCGTGATCGGAAAATCCAATGACGTCGCACTCTATCGCGACCTGATGGATCGCGGCATCAGCGATTACATCGTTGGGCCAGTGGACATTCTGACGGTTGTCGCCACCATCTTGCGCCTGTTCAGCAAGCCGGGCGCGGTCAAGGCGGGCAAGGTCTGCGCCTTTATCGGCGCGAAAGGCGGGGTCGGGTCGTCGGTCATTGCGCAGAACGTGGGCTGGAACATCGCGCATGACATGGGGCGTCCTGTGCTGTTGGCGGACATGGACCTGCAGTTCGGGTCGGTGTCGCTGAACCTCAACCTGGAAACCGCGTCCGGGTTTGCAGATCAGATGGGCGGTGCCGCCCGAAAGGATGATGTGGAGCGGCTGGACGAAGGCCTGTTCAATCGTCTTCTGGTGCGGCGCGGCAAGTTCCTGAGCGTCTTGCCAAGCGGAAGCGCGATGCGCGATGTGGCAGAACCGGGGGCCGAAATCCTGAATCGCATGCTCGAACTTGCGCAGGCCAGCTTTTCCGTTGTGGTTCTCGACATGCCACACGTCTGGTCGCCTTGGGTGCGGCGAACACTTGCCGTAGCGGACGAGGTCGTCATCACCGCCGAGCCTGACCTTGGGAACCTGCGCAACGCGAAACGCATGATCGACCTTCTGCGCCCCCTGCGACCGAACGATACGCCCCCGAAACTGGTTCTGAACAAGGTCGGGGTTCCGGGACGCGAAGAGATCAAGACGTCAGAATTCGCGTCGGCCTTGCAGATGGA
>JAUSPL010000562.1 GCA_030656535.1 Gemmobacter sp. | reverse complement strand
ATCGGAGCAGCGACCTCGCCGCGGATCTTGGTCCGGGTCGGCTCGTTCGAAGCCGCGCGGCGGCGGCGGGGAGCGGCCTCTTCGTCCGAGGCCGGGCGCTCGACCCGGATCGGGCGCGGCGCGGTGAATGCGGGCGGGCGTAAGCGACAGGGAAATCGTGTTCGCCAGGTGACGCTCGGTCCCGTGGCGGGGGTGGTCGGTTTGCGCGATCAGTTGGTGCTGGCGGACATGGTCGCTCTTCAACATCTCGGACAGGGTGTGCACCGCCGTCACACAGACGTTTTGCGGGCCCAATTCTGCTTCCCAATGGGCGGCGGTCTGGGTGCGAAACAACGTTTCCAATACCTCACGCGCGGCAACGCGGGCGGCAGGCTCGGTCATATCTGTCTGCGCCAGATCCGGCAGCCCCACGGCAGCACAAAACTTGTTCCACAGCCACGGCTCGAAACATCCTACGGCGACATAGCCGCCATCCTTGCAAGGATAGACGGAATAGTGCGGATAGCTGCCTGAATACAGCAACTCTCCGCGCCGGGGGGCCGCACCGCCGTTGAGGATGTGAAACGCAAGCGGGTTGACCAATGTCAGCGCGGTATCCGAAAAAGAGATGTCGATGAACTGACCGCGCTGCGTCCGGTGACGCGCCAGCAAGGCCAGCAAGATGCCGGAAAACCCGTGCATCGCAGCCCCTGCGAAATCCGACAGGAAAAACAGCGGGATCGTGGGTGGCTGATCAGACCGACCGATCAGGTCCAGCAGTCCCGCCTTGGCGATGAAGTTCAGGTCATGGCCGGGCTGGTCGCCCATCGCGCTGTCCTGACCATAACCTGACAAGGCACAATACGACAGCCCCGGATTGCGCGGCGACAGCACGTCAAACCCGACACCCAGCCGGTCGGCGGTGCCGGGGCGGAAATCGTCGATCACGACGTCGGACCGATCCGCCAGCTTCAGAAACGTCGCATGGTCGGCGGCGTCTTTCAGGTTCAACGTTATGCTTTGCTTGTTTCGGTTCAGGGCACGCAAGATCATTTTCATCTGGCCCTGAAAGCCCCAGAAATCGTCGGACGGCGCGACAGGGATCGGGTCGGTTTCAGCGGTGACCGAAATCACCTCGGCCCCGAAATCAGCCAGCATCATGCTGACCATGGCGGACGGCCCAAGTCGCCCCATGTCCAGAACCCGGACTCCCTCAAGTGCGGCAACCATTGCGTTTCCTTTTGGTACGGGCGTGACGGTCACTTGCCGAGCGCAGCGTATGTGGCCGGGTGTACCGCGTTGTATTCCGCAAGAACGATCTGAAGACCGAAACTGTCACGCGGATGAAAGGCAACCTCGCGCATTGCACCAAAGGTCACATCGTTGACGGGCTTCAAACCCTTGCCCGCGAAATGCGAGATTGCTGCATCCATGTCGGTGACCTTGAACACAACGCAAAAGACCCCCTGCCCGCGCCCATCGATGAATTTGTCGATGACAGACCCTTCAGTGCCCGCGACCAGTTCCAGACCCTCGGCACTATAGCGCCCGGACATGCCTAGTTCGGGACTTTCGATGACGGGGTCAAACCGAACACCCAGCAATTCTTCAAAGAAGGGCGCAGCCTTGTCCATATCACGGACCGCGACGGCGACCCGTTCCATTTTCTCGATCTTCATGCGGATGCCTTTTGCAAGCAGTCAAATCCCTGCCGCAGTCAGAACTGCGGCAGGGATGACAAGGTAAAGGTCGTTACAGGCCGTGCTTTTCCAGATCGACCTTGGCGAAAATCTCGGTCCAGTAGAGATCAGCCAGTTCTTCGGGTGTCGTCACATCACGCACCAGACCACGCCACTTTGTGACCAGTTCGCGCAGGTCGGACACCATTTCGTCCCCGCGGGTCACGCTGTGCTTTTCCGCGAAATAGGCCACCAGCGTTGCGATGTCCTTTTCAACAAATTCGCGGCTTGCCTTTGCCAGCGCTTCTGTCGGGCGGTGGAACTTGATCGGAATTTCGCCTGCTTCGGACTGGCGGATCTTTTCGCGCATTCCGTTTTCGTACATCATCGAGATATCAGCGGCGCCGACGGCCGCGGCACGCAAGAATGCCTCGCGGTTCTTGACGCTCAGGCCCGCCCATGTGTCCTTGTTCACCTGCGAGAAGGACGCAACATAGATGCCACCGGGCACGCCGATGGTGATGTCCGTCACCAGGTCGCCCATGCCAAAGTTGAACACATCAGGGACCGACAAGACGATACAGTCAATCACGCCCTGGCTGAGCGCCTCAAGCATCTCGTTGCCGGACATGGTCACCGGGGTAGCCCCGACCGCCTGCGACCAACGCGACCAGTAGCCGCCAGAAATCCGCAGTCGCGCGCCAGCCATGTCGGCCAGATCGTTCACCGGTTTGCGGCAGTTCAGCGCATAGGGCGTGGACGCCGCGCCAGAGGTAAACACGTTGTTCTTGGCCGCGAATTCATCGTTGCATTCGGGGCATTTGTTCAGAATGAAATCGGTCATCGCAGCGGCGTACAGAACGCCCTGCTTTTCGTCCTCCATGCCGTCCTCCAACTGAAGGATCATCGACACTTCCATGGTCAGGTTCGCATGGGGATATTCAGCCGGGAACATCGTGGTCATCAGCGCACCGACGTTCGCGATGCCGGATTCCAGTCCATCGGACGTTTCTGCAAGGCTGACCAGCGACAACGGGAATGTCTCGACCTCAAGCTCACCCGCAGTAAGTTCCTTCAGGGCGCCCGCCAACGATTGAGCACCTTTGTCGAAATAGGAACCAGGCGGGTGGCCATAGCCAAAGCGCAGGCTTTCGGCGGTCGCAGGCGCGGCAACCATTACCGCAGCGGCCGCTGCAGACAACAGGCGAGTCAGTGTCTTCATAGGTGTCTCCTCCCAAAGATTGGCAACCGCCTGCGGTGGTCTGCCATTGAGATCGGCGGTATCCAGCCAAACGCATTAGGCAAGCGAAAGGCAAGCGGCTGCCTAATGCAGATGCTTTTATCCAGCGCTCTACTCTGCGTCAACATCTGTTTGCAGTCGGCTTTGCGATGACGCAAGATTTTGGACCCCACACGAAATATTCTTCCTTGCAATCTTAAGGCGCTTGCATAACACAACTGTCTAGATGCCATGGCGTCACGGGATCGCGACGATGAGGAACGCGCGCTTCCACGCGAATAACAGTGTGCCGATGGATCCAAGGGGGGAACCATGTTCGACATTGCCACAGGCCCGACCGCGCCGGAAACCACGGACCCGCGCATCCCCGCGCGCAATCACGTCATCACCCGCGACCTGATCGATCGCTGGGCCCGGACTACGCCGGAAAAGACATTCATCAAGTTCGATGACAATGGCGAAGAATGGACCTATGCGGCGTTCCGCGATCTGATCGTGCAAACAGCCGTCGGGTTGCAATCGATGGGTGTGGCACAAGGCGACCACGTTCTGGTCTTTGCGCCCAACAGCCGGGAACAGGTCCGCATATTCTTTGCGCTTAACTATATCGGTGCCGTCTATGCCCCCATCAATACCGCCTATCGGGGCAATCTGCTGGTCCATGCGATTGATGTTGCCGATGCAAAAATCGCTGTGGTTCACGCCTCGCTTGTGGATCGGCTGGCGGGCATCAAACTGGGACGGCTGGAAAAGTTGGTCGTGGTGGGTGGTGACGTGCCCGCAGAAACGGCGCTGCCAGCGGTTGGCTATGCCGATGCGCTGCTGCCAGCGTCCGGCACCCTTGCGCCTCCGGTTCGGCCGATCGAGCCTTGGGACCCGATGGCGCTGGTGTTCACCTCTGGCACGACGGGCCCGTCCAAAGGCGTGCTGTGTTCCTACCTGCACATCTTCACGAATGCCGGTCCCGAAAGCTGGCCATTTGTCAGACAGGACGACCGGTATCTGATCAACTCGCCGATGTTTCATCTGGGCGGAATGGGGCCCATGTTTTGCATGCTGGCGCGGGGTGCATCCTTTGCCATGGTCGAACGGTTTGACACCGCCACCTACTGGAATTCGGTCCGAAACACCGGCTGCACGGTGGCCTTCCTTTTGGGGGTGATGGCTACCTTTCTGGAAAAACAACCTCTGCGCACGGACGATGCCGACAACCCGCTGCGTCTGGTCATCATGGTCCCGCTGGCTGCAAATTCCCAAAGTTTCGCGTCCCGCTTTGGCGTGGACGTCTATGCGATCTTCAACATGACCGAGATTTCAACTCCGCTTGTCACCGACCCGAACCCGACCGTGCGCGGCACCTGTGGCAAGCCCCGCAAAGGCGTGGATGTGCGACTGGTCGACGCCAATGACTGCGAAGTGCCACGCGGGTCAGCGGGGGAAATGATCATCCGAACCGACCGTCCCTGGGGAATGAACAGCGGCTATCACCGCAACCCCGTCGCCACCGCGCAGGCGTGGCGCAACGGATGGTTTCATACCGGCGACGCGTTCATCTGTGACGATGACGGGAACTACTTTTTCGTGGACCGGATCAAGGACGCAATCCGACGACGGGGCGAGAACATCTCGTCCTTCGAAGTCGAGGCAGAAGTCTGTACCCATCCTGACATTGCCGAAGCCGCCGCCGTAGCCGTGCCGTCTGATCTGGGCGAGGATGATGTCCTGATCTGCGTAGCACCCGTCGCAGGACGCACGATCGACCCCGGTGCATTGCTGGAATTCCTGCGCCCCCGACTAAGCTACTTCATGGTGCCCCGGTACGTCCGTGTCGTGCGCGATGGTCTGCCCAAAACACCCAGTTCCAAGGTATTGAAGCATGAGCTGCGCGCCGAGGGCATCACCGCAGACACATGGGACCGCGAAGCCGCAGGTGTGCATTTCAAGGGCGAACGGTTCGACACGTCCGCTTGACGAAGCGGGCATGAACCGGGCGTGGAAGCTGAAAACAGCGAACCGCGCCCGCGAACGTGACAAACGGCGATCTCGGGTGTAATTGTGCCCCATCAAATCCAGAACCGCGAAAGATCCCATGCTCGC
>JAUSPL010000551.1 GCA_030656535.1 Gemmobacter sp. | reverse complement strand
AGGGCCATGCCTTTGACAGCTGGTTTCAGTCATCGGTCGCCTATGACAGGCTGGTCGCGGCGGGGCATGTCGCCTGCCCGGCATGCGGGTCGGCCAAGATCGAAAAGGCGCTGATGGCCCCGGCAGTTGCGCTGGGACCAGAGTCCGAAAACCGCCGCGACACCGCGCGCCCGCTATCGACACCCCAGGACCCGCGCCAGGCCGCGTTGGCCGCCTTGCGCCACGAGGTCGAGGCCACTTCGGAATACGTCGGCCTGTCCTTTGCCGCCGAGGCGCGCGCCATGCACGAAGGCCTGACCCCCGACCGGCCCATTTATGGCGAGGCCAAGATGGAAGACGCGCGCAAGCTGCTGGAAGACGGCGTCCCCGTCGCGCCCTTGCCGTTCATGCCTGCCCGCAAGACGAACTGAGGTCTTTCAAGGCATTCCGGTGGCCTCAGCGCTGGGGGCCCGCTTTCAGATACCCGGTCAACGGACCACCAGCCAAACCACATTGCACCGCCTTGCGACCGGGATGCGGTTGCGGCTTGCCCGTGGCTGTGCCAGCACTGCTGTCGAGCAACAACCAAAGGGGCACACCATGACCACAGTCATCACCGGCGCAAGCCGGGGCATTGGACACGGATTGGCGACCGCGTTTGCGGCGCTTGGGCCCGTCATCGCCACGCATCGCGGACAGGCACCCGACGCCCCCGCGCTGCCCGGTCTGGAATGGCAGACGCTGGATGTAACCGCACAAGACAGCAGCCCCGACAGTCCCCGCGCGCTGGGATCACGGCTGACCGGGCGACCCGTCGATCTTCTGGTGTGCAATGCCGGGGTCTATCTGGGCAAGGGGCTGGCATTTGAGGATCTGAAACCCGACCATTGGGCCCAGACCTTTGCGGTGAATGTGACCGGCGTTGCGCGCACGATCCAGGCCCTTTTGCCCAACCTTGCAAAAGGAAAGCGCCCGCGAATCGCCATCATCGCCTCGGCCATGGGGTCAGACACCCGTGCCCCCGGGGGCGCGTACATCTATCGCGCGTCCAAGGCTGCGGCGTTGAACCTCGGGCGCAATCTGGCCGTCGACCTGAAACCGCGCGGCATCGCGGTCGGGATCTATCACCCCGGCTGGGTTAAAACAGACATGGGCGGCGACGGGGCCGATATCGACGCCGACACCAGTGTTGCGGGTCTGATCGCACAGTTTTCCGCGCTGGACCTGCAGGATACCGGCTGTTTTCGCAACTATGATGGCAGCCCGATTCCGTTCTGACGACGGCCCGCCCGGTTGCGCACCACCGCTTGCGCCCCCCCGGCGCATCGCGTAGGAAGCGCTCGATTTTAGCTGGCAGCGCGGAGGGTCCCATGCCGGTTCTTGTGATGAAATTCGGCGGCACTTCGGTGGCCGACCTGTCGAAGATCGCCAACGCGGCTGCCAAGGTGCAGCGCGAGGTCGATCGCGGCTATGACGTGATCGTCATCGTTTCGGCAATGTCGGGCAAGACCAACGAACTGGTGAAATGGGTGGGGGAAACCTCGCCGCTGTATGATGCCCGTGAATATGACGCGGTGGTGTCGTCCGGAGAAAACGTGACGGCGGGGCTGATGGCGCTGCGGTTGCAGGAAATGGGTGTGCCCGCGCGCAGCTGGCAAGGCTGGCAGGTGCCGATCCAGACCACAAGCGCGCACGGGTCCGCCCGGTTCATCGACATTCCCCGTGCCAATATCGACCAGAAATTCGCCGAAGGCATGAAGGTCGCCGTGGTCGCAGGATTTCAAGGCGTGTCGCCCGAATGCCGCATCACCACGCTGGGCCGGGGCGGATCCGACACCACGGCCGTCGCATTTGCCGCCGCTTTTGATGCCGTGCGCTGCGATATCTATACCGATGTGGACGGAGTCTATACCACCGACCCGCGCATCGTGAAAAAAGCCCGCAAGCTGGACAAGATCGCCTTCGAGGAAATGCTGGAACTGGCCTCGCTGGGGGCAAAGGTGCTGCAAACCCGGTCGGTCGAACTTGCAATGCGCTACAAGGTGCGTCTGCGGGTGCTGTCGTCTTTTGAAGAATGCGACGAAACATCCGGGACTCTGGTCTGCGACGAGGAGGAAATCATGGAATCCAAAGCTGTAGCTGGCGTGGCCTATTCGCGCGACGAGGCCAAGGTCACCCTGTTCACGATCGAGGACCGCCCCGGCATTGCCGCTGCAATCTTCGGCCCGTTGGCCGATGCAGGGGTGAACGTGGACATGATCGTGCAGAACATCTCCGAAAAGGATTATGACGACGCGCATCCGGGTGCCGTGACCGACATGACCTTTTCCTGCCCGATTGATCAGGTTCCACGCGCGCGCAAGGCGATGGAAGATGCCAAGGCCGCCGGGCTGATCAACTATGACGATCTGATCATCGACGATGACGTCGCAAAGATCTCGGTCGTGGGCATTGGCATGCGAAGCCATGCGGGCGTGGCCGCCAAGATGTTCGAAGCGCTGTCCGCAGAGCGTATCAACATCAAGGTCATCACGACGTCGGAGATCAAGATTTCGGTGTTGATAGACCGCAAATACATGGAACTTGCCGTACAGGCCCTGCATGACGCCTTTGGGCTGGACAAGGCCTGACCGCCCCCGCGCAAGATGCCCGCTGTGCAGGCGGGCATCTTTGGGAGACTTGGCTGACAGGCATCCGACCCAAGACAGCGCGGTCCCTGGTCTTTGGTCACCGCTCTCGGCGGGCGGTGATAGGTCGGAACCCTGCCGATTTGCGCCCTTGCGTTGAAATTGGCCTTTCCGCGCCCGGCCCTCGCCGCCTATAGAGAAGGGTAAGCGATTTCAGGACGCCCCAAAATGCCCGAACGCAGCGAAAGCGACAGCCGAAAATTGTTGCGCAGACTGCGCGACACACTGGCCAATAGGGTCGAAGGTCAAGCGCGACTGGATCAGATCGTACAGTTGATCGCGGAATCGATGTTGACCGAAGTCTGCTCGATCTACCTGTTCCGCGATGCGGAAACGCTAGAACTTTGCGCCACCGAGGGTCTGAAGCCTGAATCCGTCCACCAGACACGGCTGAAGCTGGGTGAAGGGTTGGTAGGCCGGGTTGGCCGCACCGGCACCCCGATCAACACCGCAGATGCGCCCGCCGCCAAGGGCTTTCGCTATATGCCTGAAACCGGCGAGGAAATGTTCAGCTCGTTTCTGGGCGTCGCAATCCAGCGTGTCGGCGAAAAGCTGGGGGTGCTGGTGGTGCAATCGAAAACCGCGCGGCAGTTCACGGATGACGAGGTCTATGGCCTGGAAGTCGTCGCCATGGTG
>JAUSPL010000544.1 GCA_030656535.1 Gemmobacter sp. | reverse complement strand
AAAGGTGGACTTTTCCCACCCCAGGTCTGCCTGCCAGAACAGGATCAGTGCAGCAAACACATAGAACAGGCAGGCGTAGGCCAGCGTCTGTCCAACCGCCAGCGCCCAGACCGCCCGGCCCCGTGCGACATCGTGTGTCGTCATCGCGGCACCGGTTTCATGTCACCACGACATCAACGGGCGCGCGCTGTCCACAGCGGCACACAGGGCATATGCCGGTTTCCGCCCTCACAGGCGGTACAGGTCGCGGAACTTGGCTTCCAGATAGTCCAGAAGCGGGCCCTCGGACGGCGCTGCCCCGCTGCACGCGTGCATCACCGTGTCGCGCGGACTGCGCAATGCACCGAATTGCTGCACCCGTTCGCGCAACCACCCCGTCGCCGCCGAGGTATCCCCACGCGCCAAACCCTGATCCAGATCTGGCACGGCGTCACCCAGCGCCTTGTACAGACATCCGGCATAGACATTGCCCAGCGTGTAGGTCGGAAAATAGCCAAACAGCCCGACCGACCAATGAACATCCTGCAACATTCCATGCCAGGGCCGGTCTACCGCCACCCCGAAATCCGACGCGAAACGATCGTTCCACGCGGCCTCAAGGTCAGCCACCCCAAGATCACCGGAAATCAGCGCCCGCTCCAGGTCGAACCGCATCATGATGTGCAGGTTGTAATGCACCTCATCAGCCTCGGTCCGGATGAACCCCGGCTGCACCCGGTTCACAGCACGGTAAAACCCGTCCGCATCCGCCACTGACAGGTCCCCGAAAACATCGCGCATCCGGCCAAACAGCCAACCCGTGAACGCCCGGCCACGACCCAGCTGGTTTTCGTAAATCCGGCTTTGGCTTTCATGCACCCCCATCGACACGCCACGCCCAATCGGCGTAAGCGCGAAATCAGGGTCGATGTTCTGTTCATAGGCGCCGTGGCCGACCTCGTGCACGGTGGAATAGAAACAGTTGAACGGATCGCGCTCGATCACCCGCGTGGTGATCCGCACATCATGCCCAGACCCGCTGGAAAAGGGATGCACCGCCAGATCAAGCCGTCCGCGCGTCCAGTCATAACCGAACGCAGAGGCCAGATCGCGTGCCACCACCATTTGCGCATCGGCGGCAAAGTGCCCCACCAAAGCGTCCGGCACGGGCGCGCCCAGCACCGCCTCGCGCAAGGCAACCAGCCGGGGCCGCATCCGGTCGAACATCGCGCCGGTGCTGGCCGCAGTTGCGCCCGGCTCATAGTCATCCATCAGCGCATCATAAAGGTCACCTGCGCCGGCCAGGGCCGATGCTTCCTCGCGCTTCAACGCGATGACCTGCGCCAGCGTTGGCAAGAATGCCGCGACATCATCCGTGCGTCGCGCATCCGCCCAGATGCCCTGCGCAAGACTGGTCACCTGCGCCAGTGCCTGCGCGAGCCGAGCAGGAATTTTTGCAGCGCGGGCGTGGGAACGGCGGATATCGCGCACCTGCGCCTCTTGGACCGGACCTTGCGGTTCGCAGGCCATCAACAGATCCACCATCCGGGGGTCGGTGCGCCGGGCGTGCAAGATGCCCTCCAGCGCCGCCATTTCGTCGGACCGCTGCTGCGCCGCGCCGCGCGGCATGACGGTTTCCTGATCCCACCCCAAACGGCCCGAAACCGCGGCCAGCGCTTCGGTTTCACGCTGATACGCCATCAGTTCAACATAGGCCGTCATGCGGTTCCCTTTCGGATCGACCCGGAAACCGGGTATTGCGACAGATGGCGGGCACGGATGATCAGCACCCAAAGGATGACCGCCCCGATCTGATGCGTCAGTGCGGTATAGAGGTGCGCTGATGTCAGCACGGTGACAATGCCCAGCGTGACCTGCCCGAACATCATCACCAGCACCCAATCAAACGCCCGCCGTGTGACAAGGTGCGCCGATTTCCGGCCACGCAGCCAAGCGACGATGCCAAGGATGAACAGCAGATAGCCCGCCATCCGGTGCATGAACTGCACCATGCCCTCGTTTTCAAAGAAAGCCCGCCAGACTGCACCGCCATCCGGGACATACAGCGCGTTCGACGGGAAGAATTCGCCGTTCATGTCGGGCCAGGTCGGAAACGCGCGCCCGGCGTCGATCCCTGCAACCAGCGCCCCCAGCAGGATCTGCAGAAAGGCGAAATGCATCAACCCGGTGGACAGGCCGAACAACCGCCCCTCGCGTACGCGGCGCGCCTGCATCAGTTCGGTTTCGGACCGCCCCAGCAAAAAGACGTACCACGCTAGGAACCCCAGAATGACGAAGGCCAGCCCCAGATGCGTCGCCAATCGGTATGACGCGACAGAGGTCATGTCACCGGTCAACCCCGACGCCACCATCCACCAACCAATCGCGCCCTGCAGTCCGCCCAGGGCCCCGACACCCAGCAAGCGCCCGGTCCACCCGGCGGGGATCTTGCGGGTCAACAGGAAGAACAGGAACCCAAGCCCCCAGACAAGGCCTATGAAACGCCCAAGCTGCCGGTGCCCCCATTCCCACCAATAGATGAACTGGAACTCGGACAGGCTCATGCCGTTGTTCATCAACATGTACTGCGGACTGGCACGGTATTTGTCGAACTCAAGCTGCCAGTCTGTCGCGTTCAGCGGCGGCATGGCCCCAGAGACCGGGCGCCATTCGGTAATCGACAAGCCGGAATCGGTCAGCCGGGTCGCGCCGCCCACGACGATCATGCAGACCACCAGCAAGAACAGCAAAATCAACCAGCCCCGGATCGCGGCGCGCGCTCCCTTTGGGGCCCGGTCGATCATACCACCTTTGGATGCAGGCGGCGTGATCTGCCCCTTGGCGTCCACCTCTTCGAAAATGCTGCGGTTCTTGGCCATGCGATGCTCCTTCACGCGCGCAACCTAGAGCCGGGACAACCGCCGTTCAAGGACAGACCGCCTTTCAGGGCCGCGCCTTCTGTCGGCGCCGCAGTCCCTATCCATCCCGCCGCCCAAGATGCCCCCCCAACAGCGGTGCAACACAGCCCGCAAGGCAGGCGCCGGGCCCGTGGATCAACCGTACCCGATGCCGATACCTTCAGTCCTCGGTCTGGTCTTGACCTTTCAGCTTTCGCGCGATCTGCCTCAGCATACCATGAAAGGTCTGCACCTCGGCTCGGGTCAGCCCAAGGCGCGACCACATGCTGCGCAGGTTCAGCTTCATGTTGGGGGCCTTGTCTTCGGGGAAAAAGAACCCCGCAGCCGTCAACCGTTCCTCGAAATGGTCCCCCAACCGGGCAACCTCTTGTCCTGTCGCCAGTTCGATTGGCGCGGCCTGTGGCAAATCCTGTCGCTGGCGGCGCCATTCATAGGCCGTCAGCAACACGCATTGCGCCAGATTCAGCGACGCAAATGCCGGATTGACCGGAACAGAAATGATCGCGTTTGCCAACGCCACCTCTTCGTTTTCCAAACCCGTGCGTTCCGGTCCGAACAACACGGCCACGCGCTTTCCCTCGGCCACCATCGCACGGGCCTGGGCCATCGCGGTTTCGGGGGTCAGCACCGGCTTTGTCAGCTCTCGTCCCCGCGCTGTCGTGGCGAAGACATAGTGACAATCGGCCACAGCCTCGGTCAACGAGCCGAACACACCCGCATGGTCCAGCAAACGCCCGGCCCCTGACGCCATCGCCACCGCCTTTGGATTCGGCCACCCGTCACGCGGTTCGGTGATGCGCAACCCTTCGAGGCCAAAGTTCAGCATGGCCCGCGCTGCAGCACCGATTTTTTCGCCCTTCTGCGGGCGCACAA
The DNA here is from genome assembly GCA_030656535.1 of Gemmobacter sp. Taxonomy (GTDB): domain Bacteria; phylum Pseudomonadota; class Alphaproteobacteria; order Rhodobacterales; family Rhodobacteraceae; genus JAUSPL01. The sequence continues at coordinate 328 of JAUSPL010000544.1, read as the reverse complement.
GAACCATGAAGGGATCAATCGGCGTAAAACTCGTGGGCATGGGGGCTCCTGTCTGCATGGGCGGGGGAATAAGCTGTCGAGCAGCGCTTGGCAACGCGCCGGGTTGGTGGCAAAGGAGGAGTGTCCGTAAAGGAGTCCCCCATGGCCGACACCGACCGCCCGCAGCTGTACCTGATTTCGCCGCCAACCTTCGATCTGTCGACCTATCCAGACCAACTGGCGGCCGTGCTTGACGCGGTCGAGGTTGCCTGCGTGCGCCTTGCCCTTGCGACCAAGGACGAAGTCAATATCGCACGCGCAGCCGACCGGTTGCGCGAAATCACGCATG
>JAUSPL010000541.1 GCA_030656535.1 Gemmobacter sp. | reverse complement strand
TCTCGGCCACGCATGTATAGAAATCCGCGCCGGGGGCTATGGCCAGATCGTCAAAGAACTGCCCGGCCCAAGGCGCCAGATGGCGGGCAAAGAACCCCGCCTCTCCTGCGCCGCCACAGCCCAGCGCGGCCGAATCGAATTCACCAGCGGCCAGCCCCGCCATGATGTCCGACAGGCTGGCGATGTGATCCTCTGGCTCGTGCCGTCCGGCGGCCCGGGTGATCCCCATTGCAGCAAGATCGCGGCGCAGATCGGCCAGGGGCCGTTCGTTCAAGAACCCCGTCAGATAGAAAGAGGCATATGGCAGCAATTCACCGCGACCGACTCCGACGAACAGGTCAAAGTACTCTTGCTCTGCAGCCTGTGCAGAGGTGTCTGCGGCTTTGCGCGCCAAGGCGGCATAGGCCTGCCCCAGCGCGGTCGAGTCGCCCCGTAGCCCCGCCAGCGCACGCAACAGATCATCACCGGGGGCCGCTACAAGCAGGCGCGCCAGCAGACCCCACTGCTGTGACCTGAGCGCGCGTTCGGACTCTTCGGCTTGTGCGGCAAGGACCGCACTGGCTTGATTTTTCATCGATATCCCGTTGGTTCTGATGAACCTGTTTCGTCACTGCGGAAACGATACATAGTTTTGCGCAATTTCTACAGTCTTATTCTACAGTTTGAGACGGCACCTTGGTCTTGGTTGCCCGGACAAGGCCACGGCGGGTCGTCACGACGGCACCGCACCGCCGTGTCTGCGGGGGCGCAGGGTCACCGAAGCCGGCGCTTGGTCATGTGCAGGTCCAGACGGGCCGGCCACCGCGACATCGGGGGTCTGTGCCGTTTCCTGCGCGGATGCGATCGCCGCAGGTTCAGGGATTTCCGGGGCAAGTTCGGCTGGTGGGGCGGGAGTGGGCGCCGCCGTTCCTGCCTCGCTCAGCGCCACGGGGGCGGTGTCCTGAACCGGACCGGGCCCGTCGATCACGTCACGCATCATCTGCGCCACGGCATCGACGCTCAGGGACCCACCCCCGCCGGGCACGCCGCCGGGTGCGTTCCAGTCCCAGAAATAGTCCCGCGCCACATCCAGATGATCACGGATCAGCGGATCGGCCAGCCACATCCGCCGCATCGCCGCATTGCGCAGCGCCTGTGGCACACCCTTGCGCAAGAACGGCAACAGATCCGTGTCTGCGGTGATCGACTCGACGGGTGCAAGTGCCGAGATATAGGCCTCATCGACCACAACCTCTGCGTCGCCGGGATGCAGGGCGGAATCGGGTTCGGGGATATCCGCAACCACAGGCCCCTCTACCGCGTCGGCGGCCGGGTCGTGCGCCGCGATCTTGCGCCGCGACCAGCGCGACAGGAACCCGCTGTCAGGACCTGTCATGACCGGATCCACTTCTGATCTGCGGGCAGGATACGGGGCGCGCGGGGGTCGGACTGCGATTCGATGCTTGCGGGCGCGCGCTTGCGTTTCTTGAAGGTTTCTTCGACGTGATAGCGGTCAATGAAATCCGCGACCTGCGCACGCAGCAAAAGCGGCATTTCCAACGCCTCGACCAGCCGCGCGGGATCGCTGGCCAGTGATTCCCCCTCATAGGGGTCCAGCGTGACGGCCTGCACGATACCTTCCGACAGCGACACCCACACCGCCGGAACCGCCGCCACAAGGTTGCTGCGGTAGTGCGATGTTTCGGTATGGTAAAGCGTCAGCGCGTGATCCCCCAGCCAGACTGTCTGCACCCCGCCCATGTCCGACATCAAGCTGCCGGGCACCAGTTCGGGGATGTCCAGCAACAGGGCCGCAGGCCGCAGCACACGCTCGCCCCAGCGGCTTTGGGGCGGATACGACCGCCCGATGATCCCGATCCGCACTGTTTCGCGTGGCATGGGTCAAGCCCTTCCTGATGGGGTTGCGCGCAAGGGCGACAGCGGACCAGGCCCCGAAACTGGCAGGCCCATCACCAGATTTTGCGGCTTCATGCGGATGATATTGTCTTTTCCCAATCCCAGCAACAGCCAGACCGGATCTGTCGCCACATCGGCGTCAACACCGTCCATCTGCAAGAAGCTGAGCGCGAACAGACCGACAAGCCTGCCGTGGTCCGCCTGCCCCCGCCACAGCGCATTGCCGATCGCAGTACCCACCGGGTCCAGCCCGACGTACCAGCGCAGATCGACCGCATCGGCCCGGGTCATCGGCACCACCCGCACATCATATCCCATAAGATGGCGCACAAAAGCCGTCAGCGCTGCGGCCAGCCCGGCGCGCGCGCGCGGGTCCGCCCCAAAGGGCAGCACCATTGTATGCGCGTCGGACCGTCCCCAATAGGTCCAGGCATTGCCCTCGCCCAACACATCCAGCCCGGTCACACCGCCGCCCAACATCGCCGTCAGCGGCGACGAATGACGCTCGGCCTCCAGCTCGGTCACCAGTTCATCATCGGCCAACATCAACGCATCATCCTGAAAATGCGCGCGCTGGGGGCGAAAGAACAGTTCCGCCGCCCGCAGCGTCGCCACGTCGTCGCAGCCATGCAGCGCGTTGCGCAAGATCAGCTGCACCAGTTGGTCAAGAAACACCAACGGCAGTTTGATCCCGCCCCGTACCAGCGCCAGATAACCGTCCTCAACCGTGCCGGCATCGATCAGCGTGTCCCGCAACAGCATCAGCAGGGTCCAGTTTTCACGGGCATCCGCATCGGCGATGCTGCCGATCTGCGCGGCGCTGACCGGGTCGCGCGGCGACGCGAGTAATCGCGCATGCAGTGCGCGTTCGACGAAACAGGCCTCTGGAGGCGGGACAATCTCGGGCCGCGCCAACCAGGCCAGGATCAGCTCATCCGTGACCAGCATACGGCCTTCGGTGTCAAGACGGGTCAGCTGATGACCCGAAGCCACCCAGAATTCACGCATGGTCAGTATGCCCCAATGAAGTCAGATCAAGCCCGTGGTCGTCCTCGTCGTCGCTGGTTTCGACCAGATGAAAGGCGCGGTCGTGGCCACGCAGATAGCCGGCAGAGAACGCGGTTTCGTCGCGTGGCTTCAGCGTGCGAAAGGTTTCGCGGATGGCCTGACCTTCGGCCGCACGGTGCAGCGCGATCAGCGTGCCGATCGCATGACCCCGGCACAGATCCTCGGCCAACGCCAGTTCATCCAGGGCGGCGGGCAGCGCGGTTTCATGGTCAGGCGCACCAAGCCGGGTGACGAACTGCACCGAAAGGGCGTGTGCGGCGTCATCCCTGTCCTGGGGCGTCGCCTCGGTCACAACGACCAGAGTGGAATGGCCAAAACTGCCGATGCCCAGAAATCCCGACCGGAACGCGATCTGATCCTTGCGGGTCAGGCTTTCATAAGGGCGGTCCGCGAACAGGAACGTGCCCGGCACCGCCCATTCACCGGGGGGCGCTGCGGTGGCAAAGACCACACTGTCGGACGGATCTAGCCGAATGGTGCGCGGCAGGCGGATCACAGGATCGGACCCGCATCATTGCGCCAGCGCGCAGGATCCAACGCCTGAATCAGCCCCGACAGATCGGCCCCGCCCTCCAGTCTGGCCCGATAGCGCGTCTCGACTGACGCGAACCCGTCGTGTTTCCAGCGATCGAATTGCAGCATCAGATGGGCGGCAAAACTTTCGACGATCGCGGACGGATCTTCAAAACCCGCCTCTTTCAGCGAAATCGAGTGCGGATACAGGCCCGGTGCGTCGATCAGGTCGCGGTCGGCGATCAGGTCGACGGCAAACACCAACCAATCGGGGATGTCATGGTCGCCCGTTCCCGGCGCGACCGCAAACCGCGCGCCGCCCAGACGACCCAGGTCGAACCGCACTTCGTCGGGCCAGTTGAAACTGATGGCATGTTCAGGGGGGCAATGGGCGGCCAATGCCTCGGCCAAGGCGACCATGCCGACCAGAAAGGCGCCGCGCGACTGGTCCCACGGGGCGTCAGGTTCCA
>JAUSPL010000531.1 GCA_030656535.1 Gemmobacter sp. | reverse complement strand
TGGCCGGAAGCGACGCGATCACGCTTGCTGCCGCACGGTTGGCCACTGCGGCTGCCCTTGCGGCACCGGTTGTGCCGCTGGGCACTGACATCGCTTTCGGGTGGAATCAAAGCGCCACCAAGGCACAGGCGACCGCTGTGGGTTGTCTTGCGGCCTTCTCGAACGGCGATACTTGGACGTTCACCTGCCCCCCGATGCCCTCGGTGAACCTGGGCAACATCACCCTTGCGGGCGGCATGAAGCTCAGCTTCGGGTTCGGGTCCGCCGCCACAACCGTCTACAACATATCGGGCCGCGTCGAGAACGGCGGCTCGCTCATGCGATTTGCGCCCGGGATTTACAACATCGCAAAAGGGATCATCGTACCCGGTGGTGCCAGAACAGAGTTCGGCGCCGGAAGCTTTCGTGTCGGCCCGGCAACCGGAGGCAACGCGGTGACGGTGCGCGGCGGCGCGACGCTGGTTCTGGGGGATGCTCTGGTCGCGGGCGCCACCTTTGAAATCTTTGGCAATGTGTTCACCGAGGGCGGAAGCTGTCTGACCTTCGGCGCGGCGCCGGATCACAGCATCTCCGGATATGTCGTGGGCGCCGGCGGGATCGTGTTCGGTGCGGGCGTCTATACGATCGACGGCTACCTGCATCTGGGGCCATACGGAGGCGGCGCAGTTTTGTGCAATGGCGTGATGGTCAGCTTCAGGGCGCTCAACGCCACCCTCATCGTGTCGGGGCGGGGCGTGCCACCGGGCACCTTCGACTGCGCATATCGGGCATTTTGCGCCATCGCCGGGTACAGCGACATCAGACTTGAGGCCCCTGCCAGCGGGCCTTTTGCGAAACTGGCCGTGATCGGACCGATCAACCCCGCTGTCAAAAGCGGGGCCTCCTTCCAGTCCGGCGCATCAGGTGGCCAGATTTCCGGCACTTTCTACTTTCCCAACGGCCCGCTTATTCTGGGTGGCGGCGCCAGCGTCACGGGCGGAGCCGCCGGTTGCCTGCAATTGATCGGCGCGACGGTCACTCTGGCGGGGGGGACGACCGCCACAAGCCTGTGCGTCGTGCCGGGGGCCGCCCCGGACAGCGGCGTGCGGTTGCTGGAATGAGCCCCCGACCCAGACGGATCCCCCGCCGATACGCGACCCGCGTTGCCGCGATCTGGTCCGACGATTCGGGAAGCCCGGTCGTCGAGTTTGCCCTGATCGCCCCCTTTTTCCTGCTGATCGTGACGGCAACATTTGATATCGGCCTCATCATCAATTCAAGGTTCACCCTTGCGGCCCAGATTTCGGCGGCTGCCAACTTTGGCCAGATGAAAGGCGCGTCCATCCCCGAGGGTGACGCCGTCGCGTTTGCGGGCACGGTTGCGACCATCCTGTCCGCAGGCAGCAGCGCCGTCGCAGCGACCGTCGTGCTGAACAATGCCGCCAGCGCCACGATGACAGACGGACAGCTGACAACCACGGATTCCAGCGGAACCATGACAGACTGTTACTGCCCGACACGTGTCGACAGGCAGGTTCAATGGGGCAGTGTCCGGACCTGTCTTGCCCTTTGCAGCGACGGCAGCAAGGCGGGCAAGTTCATCGAAATCTCGGCCAGTTCGCCCTATGTTTCCCTTTTTGGCGGCTATGGCATGACCCGGAACGACACGATCACTTCCAGTGCCGTTGTACGGCTGGAATGAAGGCCCTTCGCGCACTCACGCGGATGTTGCGGTGTCAGCAGGGCACAGCGGCCATCGAGTTTGCCTTTGTTGTCGGCCCGCTGATGCTGTTGATATTCGGGTCGATCGAAGTATCGCGCCTTGTCTGGGTGCGGAACGCCCTTCATGAAAGCGCGATTTCGGGCGCCCGTTGCATGGGCATCCGGGCGGCCGACTGTGTCGCCTCTGACAGCGTCAACCCCGAAAAGACCAAGACCTACATCCGCAACGTGGCCCGGTCATGGGGACTGTCGGTGGCGGCCACGGGCATAGATCTGGATGTGATGTCGGGATGTGATGAACCGGCAGGCTTTTCCGGAGTGGTCATAAATTATCAGTTCAAGAGCGTCCTGACCCTGCTGACCGGCCCGTGGCTTACGTTCGAGGCCTGTTTTCCCAATCAGGACTGACGGTCGCGTACACCGTGGGCCATTTTGTCACGGCCCACGGTCCATGGGGCACGGCGCGCCGCGCTCAGTCGGCTCGGCTCAGACGCAGGATCTCGGACGGACCTCCGCGACTCTCGGTGACGGCATAGATGGCGCCGTCAGGACCGACTTTGACATCACGCACCCGCGCGCCAACCGGCACGCGTTCTTCAAAGGCAACCCGGTCATTTTCCAGATGAACCACCACGATATCCCGGGTCACAAGTCCGCCGATCAGGAACGCGTTTTCCCATTCGGGAAACTCGGTGCCATCGTAGAATGCCATGCCCGACGGGGCGATCACCGGATCCCAGAAATAGACCGGTTGCTCTGTTGCCTCGGTCGCGGTCACACCGTCGCCGATCGGTGCCCCGCTGTATTCGATGCCATAGGTAACTTCTGGCCAGCCATAGTTCCGACCCGCTTCCGGCCGGTTGAGTTCGTCGCCACCGCGCGGGCCATGCTCGACCGTCCAAAGCCGCCCCTCACCATCCAGCGCCGCGGACTGCATGTTGCGGTGACCATAGCTCCAGATCTCCGGCAGGGCGCCGGCCTGATCCAGAAACGGGTTGCCCGGCCAGGCAGCGCCGGATTGGTCGATGCGGAAGGTCTTGCCAAGTCCGCTGGACAGATCCTGCGCCTGAACCCGGACAGCGGCGTCCGAACGCTCTCCGACGGTGACGAACAGCTCGCCCTCGAGACCGAAAACCAGGCGCGACCCAAAGTGCGAGCGCCCGTCAAAGGTCGGCGTCTGACGAAAGATCACAGCCACGTCCGAAAGGCTTCCGCCGCCATTTTCATCCAACGCAAGCGTCGCCGATGCGACAGAGGTGCCGTTGCCACCGTCGCGGGGCTCGGCAAAGGAAAAGAAGATCCGGTTGGTGTCTGCGAAATCCGGGGCCAACGCGACATCAAGCAACCCGCCCTGCCCCGCAGCATCGACCTTTGGCAGACCCGATAGTCCGGGGCCGACGGTGCCATCCATGCTGATGACGTGCATCGCCCCCGCCTTTGCCGTGACAAGCATGCGCCCGTCCGGCAGAAACTCCAGCGACCAAAGCTGCGGCAGGTCGGTCGCGACAACCTGCGCGGCGATGTCTGGCGACGATCCTGGTTGTGGTGCGCGGGTCTGGTCTGCCGCCTCGGGTTGCTGATCTGCAGCATTCGCAGGGCGCGTTTCGACCGGCGCAGTCTGGGCATGGACGGGCAAGACAAGCGCCGCCCCGACAAGCAGGACGCCTGCGGTCACAAGGATCGTGGGTTTCATCTGGGTCTCCTTCATGGTGCTTCAGTGCAACTGCGTGGTCCCTGAACCCCGCAACGGAAGCAGCGGTTTTGCACAAGGCAGTTGAATGCCACCTGTCGATAGGCCCTTGGCGGATCCACGACCGCGCGTTGTGCCTCGGATTGAACACCTGACTACCGGATTCCGGTCACCCGCGAAACCCGAAGACCATCCCGTCGCCAAGATGTGAAATCCGGGCCTGGCGATGGCCGATTTTCTGGCTGTATCCGGCCGACACGCGCCCATGAAGGTCACAATGCTTTTGGGGACCAAACGGGTGGCCACATGGCGGACGCACATTTTGCGGCGGGGCAAGGCCGAACACCGCTGCGGATGACGCCGGTTTTTCGGCCAACCTTTTGCTACCTGAACGTGTGCGATGCGCGTTTTGGGCTATTTTGTTCGGCGCAGGCAACTGCATGTGGCCGGTCCCTGCCCCACAACCTGTCCGTGTCGACGTCTCGCCATGCGGTTGCAGGGTCACCTGTCTGGACCCGGTCGTTTCCTGTAACATTACGCGTGCAAAACGTGACGCAAACCTTCGGATGCAAGAAATTGATTATGTTGAATTTTATGATCCTTCAGGTCCGGGCAGACGACCAAGAAACGTCGTGATGGCGAAGTCCCGCCGGATCTGATCCGGGTCCAAACCCGCGTTGGCTATTGCACCCCATGCAGCATAAACCCAATGCCTAACCGGAAAACAACCAATACAGGTTCACTCCGCGCACAGCTATCCCAGGAGACAGCCATGCCCATACGCACCGTCGGTCCAAATTCCGAATTCGCTTCGATTGCTGCCGCAATGCAAGCATCCGGGCCAGGGGATACCATTCTGCTCGAGGCTGGCTACAGCAATGAAACCGCAACCATTGCTTTCAACGACATGACCATCTTTGGCGGTGCCGCTTCGCGTGGCATAGTCCTGAATCTGGCCATAGGTATCCCCACGGTGACCTTGACCGGCACTGCCCCGATCCGGATCAACGATGCCAGCGATGGCAATGGGATCGTCGGCAATGACGGAAACAACGCGATCTTTGTGTCTGGCGGCATTGACGCGGTGGACGGCGGTTTGGGCATTGATCGCCTGATCGTAGACTATCGGAACGCTATCGGGGCGGTCACCGGCGACAGCACATCGCATTTTGCCGAAGCCGGTGGCGGTGGACGCATGGTCACGATTACCGACGGCACCATTGAGCATTTCACGATTATTACCGGATCTGGAACTGATACGATTACGACCGGCGCAGGCGACGATGTCATCAGGACCGGGCAAGGTGCGTCGACCGTCTCGGCTGGTCAGGGGGCCAATACAATTGTCGGCGGCGAAGACGCCGACACCATCACGGCCCTTGATGGCGGCAATAGAGTCCATGCCGGGAACGGATCCAACACTGTCACGACCGGCGACGGAACCGATTTCATCTATACCGGAACCGGGGCCGACACGATCGTATCAGGCGGTGGGATGGACCGGATCTTCCTTTTGGGTGGTGCCGATATTGTGGATGCAGGCGCGGGCATTGACCGGCTGACCATCGACTATACTGCAATGACAACTGACGTATCAGGCGGGATCACTGGCGGTAATGGCGTTACCGGCTATGTCGGCCATGTCGCCGATCTGGCTGGCAGTTCCGTTGACTTTGAGCGCGTCGAGCATTTCACCATCATGACCGGAAACGGAAATGACAGGGTGGTCACCGGCAGTGGCGCTGACGTTCTGCACGGCAATGACGGAAACGACAACCTCATTGCCGGCGGTGGCAATGACCGCATGTTTGGCGGGGCAGGCAATGACCGGCTTCGTGGCGGTACCGGAATAGACACCATGACCGGTGGTTCCGGAGCAGATATGTTCGTGTTCGCATCGGTGGCCGAGGCAAGCACCGGCGCAGGCCATGACCTGATCACCGACTTTGAGGTCGGGATCGACCGGATTCACCTGACCGGGATTGATGCAAACCTGAACGCAGCCGGCGATCAAAGCTTTGTTTTCATCGGATCGGCGGCGTTTTCGTCGGTGGCCGGTGAGCTTCGCTATGCCAACGGCCTTGTGACCGGGGATGTTGACGGCAACGGCCGCGCGAATTTCACCATCGAGATCGGTGAGGTCACTGGACTGACACAAGGTGACTTCCTGCTTTAGCGCGGCCCTGACCTGCGGCAGGCGGCGTCTTTGCACTTGGCCAAAGCCCAGGATCGCAGAGGCCGCCGCCGTGCCGCAGGATGCTGGTATCCCCACGGCGGCACAGGCCGCGGATCGGCGTGTCAACCGTGGGGCAATCAGATCTGGCAATCGCGTCTGGCGGCCCGATCTGGTGGCCCGGCCTGGTGGTCTTTCAGCCGATTGCGCCTGGGCTGTTGATTTCGCTGAACAGCCAGTCACCAAAGACCTGAACGTTGTGGCTCTCGCGGTAGCGATCAGGATAGACGTAGTAATAGCTGTCGGTGCAGGGCATCACGATGTCGCTTACCTTGACCAGCGCGCCCGCCTCGATTTCGCGCCGCACCAGAAACTCGGGCAACAGCGCAAAGCCGATCCCGGCGACCGCCGCTTCGATCACCAGCGAATAGAACTCGAACTTTGGCCCCGCTTCACCGTTGATCGCATCGACACCGGCGTGGGCAAGCCACTCACACCAAAGATGGGGGCGTGTGGTGTGCTGAATCAGCGGCGCACGGCGCAACAGGTCCTTCAACGGCGCAGCGGCGACCAGTGACGGCGCCGCGACAGGCACGACGCTTTCCCCCATCAGATGGCGCATATGGCAGTTGGGCCATGCCGACGGGCCGAAATAGATGGCCGCCTGAATGTCTTCACTGTCGAAATCGAAACGACGGATCTTGGACACAAGGTTGATGTCTACTGTCGGGTGCGCGGACAAAAACCGGTTCAGCCGTGGCACCAGCCAGCGCGAGCCGAACGTCGGCAGACATCCCAGCGTCAACACCCCGCCTTGCCGTCCCTGGGTCAGCATCCGGGTGGTGGCCACTTCGATTTCGTTCAGCAGGCCGCGCAGGGTTTCAGCATAGTCGCGCGCCGCAGCGGTGGCGGTGATCCGTTGCCGTTCCCGCAAGAACAGGCGCTGACCCAACAGATCCTCCAGATACCCCAGCCTGCGACTGACCGCGCTTTGGGTCATGTTCAGTTCCGCCGCCGCGCGGGTGACGGAACCGTTGCGCACCACCGCTTCGAAACAGCTGAGATCGCGGGTCGAGGGAAGCGTACGGCGCATGACGATCCTCCGGCAAAGTATCATTCCGTTTTGTAATGACTAGTGCAAGACACGGCAATGTACAATCGGCAGGGCACGGGGCAATCTGACCGCAACGGGCCTTGCTGGCCCTTTGACTGCAACAAGGAGCAGCGCCCGAGGCCCCACCCCCCTGCGCGCCCGTCAGCAGGGCGCACACCATGATCGAAGTCCGGGGGCTGGAACGCCATTATACCTTGCACGCAGGATTGATGGACCGGTTGCGCGGCGCCAGACAACAGCGGTTGCGGGCGGTCGACGGGGTCAGTTTCGACATTGGACAGGGAGAGGTGCTGGGGTTGGTCGGGGAATCCGGTTGTGGAAAATCGACCACCGGCCGTCTGTTGGTGGGGTTGGAGGATCCGGGCAACGGCAGCGTCAGCATCGGCGGCGAAGATGCGATCGCGCTGCGCCAACGTGACCGCAAGGCCTTTCACCGCCGCGTCCAGATGGTGTTCCAGGATCCCTACGGGTCGCTCAATCCGCATCTGACCATTGCAGAGATCGTTGCCCGCCCCTTGATCTATCAAGGCCACAAGCGCGGTCCGGATGTGGACCAGAAGGTGCGTCTGGTGCTGGAACAGGCCGGGCTTACGCCGGCCGACCAGTACCTTGACCGCTATCCGCATCAGATCTCGGGTGGTCAGCGTCAGCGCGTCGGCATTGCGCGGGCCATTGTGCTGGATCCGTCGGTCCTGATCGCGGATGAACCGATTTCGATGCTGGATGTGTCGATCAAGTGGGGCATCATCCGGCTGCTGAAACGGCTGGTGGCCGAGCGCGGCATCTCGTTGCTGTACATCACCCATGATCTGGCGACGGTGGGGGCCATCTGCGACCGCATCGCCATCATGTATCTGGGGCGCATCGTTGAAATCGGGCCGGTCGATCAGGTGTTGGCCGCGCCGCGCCACCCGTACACCGCCGCGCTGGTTTCGGCCATTCCGGTGGCTTCGCCGGGCAAAAGACGCGCACCACCCGACATCCTTGGATCCATCCCCGATGCCGCTGACATTCCGCCCGGATGCCGTTTCGGCCCGCGCTGCCCGCGCACGACCGACCTGTGTCGCGCGGTCGACCCTGACATGACGGGCGCCGGTGACTGGGGCGCGGCCTGCCATCACCAGCGCAGCGGAGCGGTGGCATGACCCGGTACATCATCCGCAGGCTGTTTTACATGGCGGTCACGCTGTTTGCGATGATAACGCTGATGTTCTTTCTGTTCCGGCTGCTTCCGGGCGACCCCACTGCGACCGTGATCAGCCCGGCGCTGGACGAGGCGGCGCGTGAGGCGATGCGCCGGCGCTTTGGCCTCGACCAGCCCCTGTTCTCGCAGTACCTCGCCTATCTGCGCAACCTCGCGGTGCTGGACTTCGGCCTGTCGTTCCGCACCTCTGCCCCGGTGTGGGAGATGGTCGAACTGCGGCTGGTCAACACGTTGCTGCTGATCCTGCCCTCGATGATCGCAGCCTATGTGATCGGGGCCTATGGCGGGGCGCTGATCGCATGGCACCGCGGCGGCAAGGCCGAGA
>JAUSPL010000529.1 GCA_030656535.1 Gemmobacter sp. | reverse complement strand
CCATGGCCGACATCTGTCTTGTGCCGCAGGTCTATAACGCACGGCGCTGGGGCATCGATCTGTCTGGCTTTGACCGGATCCCTGCGATCATGCACGCACTGGAGGCAGTGCCCGCCGTGGCCGCCGCCCACCCCGACCTTCACAAACCCGCTGAATCCTGAGGAGAGCTTCATGTCTGATATCGTCATCCTGTCCGGTGTGCGCACCGCCATCGGCACGTTCGGAGGCGCGCTTGCCTCGGTTGCGCCAATTGATCTGGGTGCCGTCGTCGCAAAGGCCGCGCTGGAGCGCGCCGGCGTCGAGGGCGGCCAGATCGGCCATGTGGTCTTTGGCCATGTCATCAACACCGAGCCTCGCGACATGTATCTAAGCCGTGTGGCGGCGATGCAGGCGGGCATTCCCGATTCCGTCCCCGCCATGAACGTCAATCGCCTCTGTGGGTCGGGAGCACAGGCCATCGTTTCCGCGGTTCAGTCGCTGATGTTGGGTGACGCGCAATTCGCACTGGCGGGCGGTGCGGAATGCATGAGCCGCGCGCCCTATATTCTGCAAGCTGCCCGGTTTGGGCAAAAGATGGGGGATACCAAGGCGCTGGACATGATGACCGGGGCGCTGACCTGTCCGTTTGGCACCGGGCACATGGGCGTGACCGCCGAAAACGTCGCGGCGGAACACGGGGTGTCCCGCACCGATCAGGACGCCTTTGCCCTGGAAAGCCAGCGCCGCGCGGCGGCGGCGATTGCTGCGGGTCATTTCGAGCGGGAAATCGTCACGGTTGAGGTCAAGGGCCGCAAGGGCGTCGAGCAGTTCAAGGTTGACGAACACCCAAAGGCCACCAGTGCCGCGGCGCTGGCCGGGTTGAAGGCCGTGTTCCAAAAGGATGGCAGCGTCACCGCAGGCAACGCGTCGGGCATCAACGACGGCGCTGCTGCACTCGTGCTGGCGCGGGCGGACGCGGCGGCCGCAGCGGGGCTGACGCCGCGCGCGCGGGTTCTGGGCTATGCCCATGCCGGGGTAGCACCGCATGTAATGGGTATCGGCCCGATCCCGGCGGTGCGGGCGCTGCTGGCGCGCACAGGCCTGAGCATCGGGGATTTCGATGTCATCGAATCGAACGAGGCATTTGCAGCGCAGGCCTTGGCGGTGAACAAGGAACTGGGGCTGGATGCCGCCAAGGTCAACCCGAACGGCGGTGCCATTGCACTGGGCCACCCTGTTGGCGCCACCGGCGCCATCGTCACGGTCAAGGCGCTGCACGAACTTGAACGCACCGGAGGACGGCGCGCCCTGATCACCATGTGTATCGGCGGCGGCCAAGGCATCGCAATCGCGATCGAGCGGATCTGACGGAGCAATCCGGAAGACCCGCCAAGGGTGTGCCCTGCGGGCGCACCCAAGCGACCCTGCGATGCCGAAAGCCCGGCGCCGTCCGTTATATCAAGCGCGCTTTCCCAGCACCGAAATCCCCAAAGTCTGCAAAACCTTGGCCTCGATCTGGGGGGCGTCCATGCCTGCGGTGCGATACATCGCCTCGGGGCTGGCCTGATCAATGAACGTGTCGGGCAGGACCATCGAGCGGAACTTCAGCCCCGTATCAAACACGCCCTCTTCGGCCAGCAATTGCGCGACGTGGCTTGCAAATCCGCCAATCGCCCCCTCTTCGATGGTAATCAAAGCCTCATGGGTGCGGGCGAGGGTCAAGATCAGCTCTCGATCCAGCGGCTTTGCAAAGCGCGCATCCACCACAGTTGGCGGCAGGCCACGCCCGGCAAGCGACTCTGCAGCCTGCAGCACCTCGGCAAGCCGTGTTCCGAATGACACCAACGCCACGCCGGCGCCTTCGCGCATCACCCGGCCTTTGCCAATGGTCAGCGGTTGGCCACGTTCGGGCATATCAACGCCCATGCCCTCACCGCGTGGAAACCGGAAGGCGATCGGGCCATCATCATGGGCGGCCGCCGTGGCAACCATGTGCACCAGTTCGGCCTCATCCGCCGCCGCCATCACCACCATTCCGGGCAGATTGGCCAGGAACGCCACGTCGAACGCCCCCGCATGGGTCGCACCATCAGCACCGACCAGCCCTGCCCGGTCAATCGCGAACCGCACCGGCAAACGTTGGATTGCGACGTCGTGCACCACCTGATCGTATCCGCGCTGCAGAAAGGTCGAATACAGAGCGCAAAACGGCTTCATCCCGCCCGCCGCCAGCCCGGCCGCAAACGTGACAGCGTGCTGTTCGGCAATACCCACATCAAAACAGCGGGCCGGAAAGCGTTCTGCAAACAGGTTCAACCCCGTCCCATCCGGCATTGCCGCCGTGATCGCAACGATCTTGCCGTCTGCTTCTGCTTGCTGGACCAAGGCCTGCGCAAAGACCTTGGTATAGGCCGGCGCGTTGCTGGGGGCCTTGACCTGCGTTCCGGTCAACACGTCGAACTTTGCCGTCGCGTGCCCCTTGTCGCGGGCGCGTTCCGCGGGCGCATAGCCCTTGCCCTTTTTTGTGATGACGTGAATCAGGATTGGCCCGACCGCCCGCGCCCGCGCCGTGCGCAGCACCGGCAAAAGCTGGTCCAGATCATGGCCGTCAATCGGCCCGACATAGGATATTCCAAGGCTTTCGAACAAGGTTCCGCCGACCGCCAAACCCTTGAGCATATCCTTGGCGCGCTTCGCGCCTTCCTGGAAAGGTTCGGGCAAGAAACGGACGGCGCCCCTGGCGACCTCTTTCAGATCCTGGAACGGAGCACCGGCATACAGCCGGGACAGATAAGACGACAGCGCGCCTACAGGCGGGGCAATCGACATTTCGTTGTCGTTCAAGATGATGAACAAGCGCTTTTTCAGGTGGCCTGCATTGTTCATCGCCTCAAAGGCCATGCCCGCAGACATCGCCCCATCCCCGATCACCGCCACCGCGTCGCCCGGATCACCCCCCAGGTCCCGCGCTGCGGCAAACCCCAGAGCTGCGGAAATAGACGTTGACGAGTGCGCAGCCCCGAACGGGTCATAGGGCGATTCGCTGCGCTTGGTGAACCCCGACAGCCCGCCCGCGGTACGCAGGGTGCGGATGCGGTCGCGCCGACCGGTCAGGATCTTGTGAGGATAGCACTGGTGCCCAACATCCCAGATGATCTTGTCGCGCGGGGTTTCAAACACCGCATGCAGCGCCACCGTCAATTCGACGACCCCAAGCCCCGCACCCAGATGACCGCCGGTCACGGATACTGCGGATATCGTTTCGCTGCGCAACTCATCGGCCAGTTGGCGCAGATCGCGGTCCGACAGGCCGCGCATGTCGGCGGGAACCGTCACGCGGTCCAATAGCGGGGTAGCTGGGCGGTTCGTCATGGGGTGCCCTCCTTTGGGCGATCAATTATCGCGCGCGATGACAAAGCGGGCAGCACCGATCAGCGGTGCAGCAGCGGAACCGTAAGGGGCCAGCGCGGCTTCGGCCTGATCCGCCAGCGCCCGCGCCCGCGCCCGCGCACCGTCCAACCCCAGCAAGGAAACAAAAGTCGCTTTGCCGGCGGCCTCGTCCTTTCGCAGGCGCTTGCCCGCCTTCTCGGCATCACCTTCGACGTCAAGGATGTCGTCCGCGATCTGAAAAGCAAGGCCCAGCGCGGTCGCATATGCCCGCAACGGCGCCGGATCGGCCCCAGCGAGTATTGCGCCTGCCTCGGCAGACCAGCCGATCAGGGCGCCGGTTTTTCCGGCCTGCAACGCCGTGATCTGTTCCAGTGTCAGGGGTGTGGACGCGGTTTCGGCCGCAATATCCAACGCCTGCCCCAGCACCATGCCTTCGACCCCGGACGCCGCGGCAAGACCTGCAACCAGCGTAAGCCGGCGATCCGCAGCGCCAAGCATGGGAGACGTCAGCAACGCAAACGCCAGCGCCTGAAGCGCATCCCCCGCAAGCACCGCCGTAGCGTCATCCCATTTCACATGCACCGTTGGCAGGCCCCGGCGCAGATCGTCATTGTCCATGCAGGGCAGATCGTCATGCACCAGACTGTACGCATGCAGACACTCGACCGCAGCGGCAGCATCAATTGCCTGCGGCAAAGCAATGCCATGCAGGGCCGCAGATTCCAGCACAAGAAACCCCCGCAGCCGTTTGCCGCCCGATGCGGCATACCGCATCGCATGCACCACGGGCTGATCTTGCAACCCGGCCATCCGGTCGACAAGGTAGCGTTCGATCACTACCTGTGCCTGCGCCAAACGGTCAGGAAACAAAGGAAGAGCCTTGGGCATCACAGACCTTCAGCAGGGCTGGTGCCGACTGCGGCACCTTCTTTGGCGCGGATCATTTCGACCTTTTCTTCGGCGGCGCGCAGTTTGGCGTCGCAATGCGACTTCAATGCCGCCCCGCGTTCATAAAGCGCGATAGAGTCGTCCAGCGCCACATTCCCGGATTCCAGCTTGCGCACGACCTCTTCCAGTTCGGCCATCGCAGATTCAAATGTCATTGCCGAAATATCACTCATGCGCTGCGCTCCTTCAGAATCTTGACATGCGCGGTAACCGGGGCCGCCAGCGCACCCAGATCATAACCGCCTTCCAGATGTGACACCACCCGCCCGCCGCAATGTGTAGCGGCAATGTCGCAGGTGCACGTTCTTGACGCGGCAAAATCATCCTCGTGCCGGAGCAGGTTGACCATCGGATCATCCGAATGGGGACCGAACCCCGCAGAAACGCAGATCTGATCCGGGCTGCACCTGTCCAGTGCAGGCACGACCTGATGGCCACTTGCCGCCGACGTCTCAGCGCCGCCACCGTCGAGTCGCAAGCGGACTCTGGGGACCCGGCCGACATGTGTGTGCTGGCGTCCAAGGAATTTGAGCCGTTAAAGGCGATGCTGAATGACAGGCCATCCGTTCGACCCGGCGTTTGAAAAGGCTGCAGCCCGTGCGTATCGGCCAGATGGGCGACGATGGGCGTCAGACCCATCCCCGCCACAGCCCGAACCACCGCCACCCGTCGGGCCCTCTGTTCTGGATGGCCGGGTGGGGTGATAGGTTCGAACCAAGCGTCATGTGTGACCCAGCCGGTCGCCATCAAGCCCGCAGGTTTTTCGCCGAGGCCTTGATTTCGGCATACTGCCCCGACACCCGATAGCGCCACAGATAATCCGGCAGGATCGAAGCCATCGGTGTAGGGGTGATGCCAAGTTCGGCAAACCCGCGCGCGCCGGGCGTCACGACGTTGTCATGCGCCAGGTTGCGAACCTGATCCCGGGTCAGCATCCCGTTGGGGATCAGCCCAAGGGTGATGGTTTGAATCATATCAAATCCGAAAGCCATGATTCTGGCCACGAAAAACGGTACATTCAACACCAGCCTGCGGCGCTGGATCACGGCCAACATGCGGTGCATCAGGTCGCGAAAGGTCGCGACCTCGGGACCGCCAAGCTCATAGATGCCTGGGGCCGCGTCGCCGATCGCAGCCTTGGATGCCGCCCGGGCCACATCCTCGACAAACACGGGCTGGAACTTTGTATCCGCGCCGACCACCGGCAACAGGGGCCCAAAGCGCGACATCCCGGCAAAGCGGTTGAAGAACTGGTCCTCAGAACCAAAGATCACCGAAGGCCGCAAGATCACCGCGCCCGGAAACGCCGCCCGCACAGCAGATTCGCCTGCGGCTTTTGACGTTGCATAGGCGCTTGTGCTGCCTGCATCCGCGCCAAGCGCCGAAATATGTACAAGCTGGGTCACACCTTCGACCGTTGCAAGTCTGGCTATGCGCGCAGCACCTTCCGCCTGTACCGCGTCGAATGTCTGTTTGCCGATAGCATTCAGGATGCCGACGCAGTTGACCACCGCATCCGCCCCCGCCATCGCGTCGCGAACGGATGCGTCATCCCGGATGTTGCACAATATGGGTTCAACCTGACCGGGGGTCCCGTAGGTCTTGACGAACAGGGCTTCATTCGGACGTCGCACGGCAACCCTCACACGCCACCCGGCATGCGCCATCTGCTGTGCGACATAGCGCCCCACGAACCCCGAGCCGCCGTAAATCGTCACGAGCCTGGACATGCAAAACCCTCCTGCACCACTTGCAGATGCTTTACCGCCGCACCGCCGCACGGGCAAGGCGGAACCGCCGCCGTGAACCGCGTCGGCGGCAGACCGCCGCACCTTTGCATCACAAGATCAGCAAGGCCTTAGCGGAAAGTTCAAATTCCGTCATTCGACCTGTTGACACCCCCCGCGCCACTCTCTAAATCCCCTTCTCACGGCACCTGCCCAGGTGGCGGAATTGGTAGACGCGCTGGTTTCAGGTACCAGTGTTGCAAGACGTGGAGGTTCGAGTCCTCTCCTGGGCACCATAATTCCAAGCTAAACCCTTGATTTTCTTATGAAAATCGGGGGTTTTGCTTTTGTGCATTCCCCTAAATATACCCCCCTTGAGCGTTGCTTAGCGGTTTGGCCTAACGTATCCACCGCGAAAGCCCCGGCACCTTCCGGCTTCACGCGTCGAGCCAAACGGCTAACATCAGTCAACAGGCGCGGTGCATGCTGTTTCGCGGCCCTTGGACCTTAATCCCGCCCGAATCGCCGCCGCTTTCAATCGCCGCCAGCAGCGCTTCAATTTCACATTGCAAGGTTGCACATCCAGCCACCTTGCGTGCTGCCAGCCAGTCAAGCGCTTGCGCCATACCCGCGAAGGTTTCAGCCGCGCAGGGGGTAAGAGTGCGACGTCCTTGCCGCTTCAAGCCGTGCCAGTCGCCTTTCAAGGGCCATCGCCGCCGCCTTCCAGTGCCGCAACGCGGGCTTCGAGTTCAGTTGTTTCCAGCGTGCGGCGGTAGGTTTCAATCAAAGCCATGATGTGCGCGCCTTCGGTCGGGGTCAGCTCGCCCACCGCCACCACGCCCAATACCGCCCCCGCCGCCGTCACAGCATCGCGGGCGGTTGTCATGGTAGGCAGATCGAACACCAAAGTCGCATCCTTGCGTGGCGGTGCGATGCGATCGAGGCACAGGCGCAGCGCCATGGTATCGCCTGTCAGCGCGACTGCCACAGCTTTGCGGGTCAGGGGCTTCGGCCTGCCCGTCAAGCAACGCCAGCGCTGCTTGTGTGGCCTTGTGCCGCGCACCACGGGGCTTGCCGGTGTTGCCGGGGGCAAAGGGTGCCATCCGTATTGCGTCCGCTGTTTCGGTCGGTCATGTGCGCCCACTCGCAAGATCCGCCGCACTGACAATCCCTGAAGGATCAGCGTCGCACAGCGATTGTGGAAAGGTGCCAGCCAACTTTTCGGCCCTAACTCGACCCACCACATCGGGCGTCAGGTCGAGGTCAAACGCGAAGGCCATCCGCACAGGACGGTTTCTTTCCAGACGGTCAAGTTGGGTGCGGAAGGTCATAGTGTTATACTATCACCCAAGCTTCGTTCGCGTCTATGTTCGACTGCGTAGAGCAATAGGCGGAACGGGCCTCACGCGCACAACGCAAGAAACTGGTAGTAGGATTGGCTCTGATGCCAGCTTACGATAATTTGTGTTCTATTCGATGAAGCCCAAAACACGCGCCGATCTTACAGCAAGTTGGCATTGAGCGGCCTTCTCTGTAGTGGACATAGCTTCGAATTCTAGTCTGGTGCCGCGTGTAATCATCGAAAGGCCGGATGCAATTGTAAGATCGGCGGGGTCTGCGTTCTCTGCGATGTATTGCTCGACAATCTTAATGTCATACGTCAGCCCACAGGCAGATTCCGCGCCAAGGAGGCCGCCAAGGGTCAAAGCGAACTCTGTTGCATCCAAGTACTTCTGTGCAGAAACAGGCCATGCACCCATGTAGGTAACAAGCGATAGAGCAACCAAACCATGCATAGCGAACTCCTTGTCCGACATCCAACAAGTCTAGATATACGCCCGCGTCGGGTGCTAAGATAAATATTCCGAGCCGGCACCTCGCTAGAACCGCTACATTCGCTACACTGGGCTAAGCCTGCCCCTGACTTGTAGCAATTGTAGCGGATGTAGTGGAGGGGAGCCACGGAATTTCCGCAAGCTTCGCGTGTAAATCAAACCATATCGCCTGCACCCTTCACGATTACCCAAGCTTCTTTGCGCACGGCCCCACGCACCACGGCTCCAGCGTCCAGCGGCACAAGCCAACCATGCTTTTCGAGTATACCCAGCGCGGCCCGCGCCTTCGGGGTTTCGCGCAGCGGGTTCGGCCCGTATTGCACCACGTCGCGCACAAGCACTTCGGCTTCCGGCCAGCTCTCCAGCAACCAGCGCCGTAAAGCTTCGGCCCGGTCGATTTCAGCCGATACCGTCGCGGCATTTGCCAGCCGTGAAGCTTCGGAAAGGTAGAATTGAGCAAGGTCGATTGCGTCGGCCATGTCGTCCGCATGCACTTTCGGCGCGTCAAGGTCGCGCCACAGTGTTAGCACGCCAGCAATGCGCGCAGCCTGTTCCGCCGCCTTTGACGCCGGGCCCGTGATATGGGCTAGACTGCCACCGGGGACTTGTGCCACTTCGATTGCGTCCGCAAAAGCCACCAGAAGTGTGCGGGCTTCCGGGGTCAGTTGCAGCGTTCGAGGTTCCAGTTCACGGGTTTCAGGGTCCATTGGCATGCCGGTGTCGAGAATGTCGCGCATCCGCGCCGCGAAAGCTTACATTGCAAAGTCGTCGCGTCGGCTGTTCGATTGCATCCGGCTTCCAATTGCGCTGGGCGGGTCGCACATCAGAAATCGGGGCAGGAATCCCGTGTCCGCCGCCTGTGGGTCAGCCATAAGGCCCCGCGCCGCGGTCGCTTGCATCATCAGATGCACCGCCAGCCGCCGCCCGAACAACGTTGCGTGCCCGTCACCAGAGCGCGTGCGCCGGATGGGATTCCCTTGCCAAAGGTCATTGAAAGCGGCCAGTGGCTTTTGCCGGTTCTCCGAGTTCATCGCATAGCCGTCCAGGAATTGACCGCCTTCATCCGAGAAAAGGCCAAGGCTGAGATGCCCATGCGCGAGAAGCTTTGACAGCCCTTCGAAGGTCGGTTCGGTCACGGTTCGGTCAGCAGAAGGCGGGGCTTCGGGTTCCAAGCCAAGCGGAGCCAAGTCGGCTTGTGCAGCCGTGCGCTTTTCGCCCTTCGCGGATTTCGCTTCGTTAAGAATGCGGTCGCGTTCAACCTTCCACAGCGAGTGTGCATTGTGCCAGATTTCCATTGCTTCGCGCTGGGCTTTGGCTTGCTCGCGTTCATGCGCGCGCAACGGTGCCATCAGGGGCGCGTCACAGGCAGACTTCCGTTCGCCGCTTCGCGCGATGGTTAGCGCGCAAAGGGAAGTTGTGCCGCCCGCTTTTCGGCTAGCGCCCGTGCTTCGCGTTCGCGCTGGGCAATCGTTGCCGGATCCGGGGGCACATAGTCCCCCGCGCGCAGCCCCGCCGCCGTCAGAATGTCGAGAAAGCCGCAACCGGATTTCTTGCAATCCAGCACCAGCCCCCAGTTGCGGCCATCCGCCAGCGTCAAGCCGTTCTGCCCCTTGCGCCCGTTCAGGCTGACATATGGGGCAAGGTGCAGCCCAGTATCGGCCATGCCAGCGCCCGCCCAGCGTCGCTGTAAGGTCGCGTGCGCCCGTCATTGGACACCGCCCACATGCTGAATGCCGCGAGGTAAACGGCCAGTGCATAGTGTGCAGCCTGCGGAAGCGGCACGCCTAGAAGCAAGAGCAAACTCAGCATGCGTTCCCACCGGGGCAGTTTTCAGGAATTGCGCCGTCAGCCGATTTCTTACCCGCATTTTCCATCCCCCCAAATATCCACCCTAAGCTAGGTGTTTGATCCCGGAGTTTGATGGTGCAATCTTTTCCTTGGAATGGAAGGAAGCACTATGGGCCAGATTTTACACGGTAGCGCCTCGACGACTGAGGCAATCCTTCCGTTGCCCGGCAGGTGTTTGCTTTGCAATCGCCGAGAGGGGAGCAATACAAAATAGTGAAGAGAGCCTGAGGGCGCTATCGGCGCGTTATGGGGTCAATCAGAAGACCGTGGCGAAGTGGCGCAAGCGGACATCGGTTGCCGATCTGCCGACCGGGCC
>JAUSPL010000509.1 GCA_030656535.1 Gemmobacter sp. | reverse complement strand
ATTGCATGTGGTGGGTCAGCAAGGGCGAAAGCCTTCCGATGGACAATGAACAGCGAAACCTTTTGTGGCGCGACGAGTGTTTTGCTTGGGTGCGCGAGGCACGACAGATTCTGTTGCATATGGAATACAATGGCTTGGCCGTGACCCGGGTTTGATCCCTCGCTTGGGCTAAAGCAGTTGCATTGAAGCGCCATAGTATGTTGGCCGACAGGCCCCACGGTTAGAAAAAGCTTAGCCAATTTTTGGAGTAAGGCCTTGATTGGAGTATTTGGGGGCGCCGGGTTTCTGGGCAAGAATGTCGTCACCTACTTGCGGGCGCAGGGCCTGCAGGTGCGTGCGGTGTCGCGCCAGTTTGATGACCCGGACCTGTTTGACCGTATCGGTGCCGAGCGGGTGATCGCGGATCTGCAAGATTACGAATCGCTCTCTCGGGCGATGAATGGTCTGTCGGATGTGATCCAGCTGGTATCGACCGCCAGCCCGGGTCACGGCAACACAAGGCTGATCCGTGACATCGAGACCAGCTTGATCCCGCAAGTCAGGTTCCTGGAGCTTTGTCAGGGCAATGGTGTCGCGCGGGTCGTGTTCGCTTCGTCGGGCGGGACAATTTACGGCAAGCCACAGATGTTGCCAATTCCGGAAAGCCACCCGACGCTGCCGCTCAGTTCCTATGGGCTGATAAAGCTGGTAA
Organism: Gemmobacter sp.; assembly: GCA_030656535.1. Taxonomy (GTDB): domain Bacteria; phylum Pseudomonadota; class Alphaproteobacteria; order Rhodobacterales; family Rhodobacteraceae; genus JAUSPL01. The sequence continues at coordinate 4,309 of JAUSPL010000509.1, read as the reverse complement.
CCGAACAGTATCTGAAGCTGTTTTCGCAAAGCTTTGCGATGAGCCATGTGGCGATGCGGATTTCCAATCCCTATGGGCCTTATCAGCGGTTCAAGAATGGTCAGGGGCTGATCGCCAACGTGATCGCGCATTGTCTGGATGGGACCCCGGTTCCGGTCTACGGTGATGGGTTGGCTGAACGCGACTATATCTATGTTGATGACGTAAGCACCGCGTTCTATTCGGCTTTGCGCAAATCTGATGTCGGTGGGCAGACCTTCAACATCGGGTCTGGCGTCGGGCGCAGTGTCATCGAGGTGCTGGACACAATCGAACACCTGATGGGCAAGAAGATCCCGCGCAGCCATATTCCGGCCCGCAGCACCGATGTCGACCGCAGCATGCTGGACATTTCGGCGGCGCGTGATCGGCTTGGCTGGGAACCGACCGTCGGATTTGAAGAAGGGCTGCGTCGGACACTGGCCTTTGCAGGTCTGATCCCCGACTGACCTTTGTGTCCATGGCGGATGTATTCGTCGTCGCGGGGGTGCGCTTTCAGTTGCCTATGAGTGCGGCAGGTTCGGCGGGGCTGTGAAAGCCCCGCCAGCAGATCAAGCGCGCAACGTGCCGCCCGTAGCCTTGGCGACCTTTTCGATGATCTTGGCCGATACGGCGTCAATGTCCTTTTCGGTCAGGGTCTTGTCAGTCGGTTGCAGGCGCACCGAAATGGCCAGCGACTTTTTGCCTGCACCCATCTGGGCCTGTGCCTTTTCCCCGATGAATTGGTCAAACACCCGGACGCTTTCGATCAGGGCCTTGTCGGCGCCAGTGGCCGCATTGATCAATGTCAGGGCTTCGACCTGCTCATCGACGACAAAGGCGAAATCGCGATCCACCGCTTGCAGGCCGGACAGGATCAGGGCCGGGCGGCTGTTGGATTTCACCTTGGGCTGCGGCACGTTGCCGATCCAGATCGTAAAGGCAACCGCTGGACCCTTGATATCCATGTCGCGCAAGATCTTTGGGTGCACTTCGCCGAACACGGCAAGCGTGTTGGGGCCAAGGCCAATGGTGCCGGACCGACCGGGGTGCCACCACGTGGCCACCTTGCGCGTGATCTGGGCCTTGGCGGGGGCGCCAAGGGCTGACAAAATCGCCTCGACGTCGGATTTGGCGTCATAGACATCGACCGCGCGGCGGGTCGCGTGGGGATCACGCGGCGCACTGGCACCGATCAACAGACCGGCGGCCTGCAGCGCCTGCTCCCCGGGCTCGCCTCCGTGAAACACCGGGCCGACTTCGAACAGCGCGAGGTCGGCATTGCCGCGCGCCTGATTGCGCGCAGCCGCCTGCAACAGCCCTGGCAGCAGATCAGGGCGCAGGTGGGTCATTTCCGATGAAATCGGGTTGTCCAGTTTCACAGCATCCTGACCGCCGCCAAAAGCCAAGGCCGATGTGGCGTCAATAAAGCTGTAGGTGACGCATTCATTGTAACCCAATGCCGCCATGGTGCGGCGTGCAGTCCGTTCCCGCAGCTGCATCGGGGTCAGGATTGGTGCGGGCACGCCTGCCCTAGACCGGGGCAGCGGTTTGCCTTCCAGTTTGCTCAACGATGCAATCCGGGCAACCTCTTCGACCAGATCAGGTTCGCCCAACACATCGGGGCGCCAGCTTGGCGGGGTCGCCTGATCGCCATGCAGCGTAAACCCAAGCGATTCCAAGGTCTGGCGCTGGGTTGCCTCGGGTATTTCCATGCCGACAAGCCGCTGCACCCGGTTGGGATCAAAGCGATAGCTGCGGGTCGTATCGGGGATTGCACCATCCACAGCGACGTCGGACGCTTCGCCGCCGCAAAGATCCAGCACCATCTGGGTGGCCAGTTCAAGCCCGCTTAGTGTGAAGGCGGGGTCGATACCCCGTTCGAACCGATAGCGGGCGTCAGAATTGATGCGCAAGGCGCGTCCGGCGGTGGCGATGGTGATCGGGTCCCAATAGGCGGATTCGAGGAATACATCGGTGGTGGCATCGGTGCAGCCAGAGTGTTCTCCGCCCATGATCCCCGCGATGCTTTCGACCCCGGCGTCGTCAGAAATTGCCATCATGCCTGGCGCAAGACGATAGGACTTGCCATCCAGCGCAAGGATTTCCTCGCCGCCTTGGGCGGAATGAATGCGCAAGGATCCGTGCACTTTGGCGGCGTCAAAGACGTGCAAGGGGCGGTTCAGGTCAAAGGTGAAGAAGTTCGTGATGTCGACCAACGCCGAGATCGGGCGCAGGCCAATCGCGCGCAAGCGGGCTTGCAGCCAGTCGGGCGAAGGGCCGTTGGTGACGCCGCGGATGACGCGCCCGGCAAAGATCGGACAGCCCTTGGATTTCAGGTCCGGTTCGATGGTGACACCGATCGCGCAGGGAAAGCCGCCGGGCACGGGTTCGATGTCCAGCGGTTTAAGGACGCCAAGCCCGCGCGCAGCCAGATCGCGGGCGATGCCACGAACACCCAGCGCATCGGGACGGTTTGGCGTGATCTTGATATAGATCATTGGGTCGTTCAGACCGCGATAGTCGATGAACCGCGCGCCCAACGGCGCGTCCTGGGGCAGGTCAATGATGCCGTCGTGGTTGTCTGACAACAGCAGTTCGCGCTCTGAACACAGCATGCCGTTCGACTCGACGCCCCGGATGACACCCGGTTTCAGGTCCACGCCCGTGCCGGGGACATGGGTGCCTGTGGGGGCGAACACGCCGACAAGTCCGGTGCGCGCGTTGGGGGCACCGCAGACGACCTGCACTTCTTCCATCTTGCCATCGGGGCCGTCGGGGTATGTCGCGACTCGGCACAGGCGCAGCCGGTCGGCGTTCGGGTGCTGAACTGCTTCGATTACCTTGCAGATGCGAAACGCGCCAAGGGTTGCTGCGGGGTCCTGAACCTCTTCGACCTCCAGGCCAAGGTCGGTCAGCGCCTCAAGGATGGTGTCCAGCGGGGCGTCGGTATCAAGGTGGTCCCCAAGCCAGGAGAGGGTGAATTTCATCGCGGGCCCCTTGTGGTGGTTCTTGTGGTGGTTTTGTGTTGGAAATGGCGGTAAGACCGCCTGCAATTTGCTAAAGCGACTTAGCGCAAACACTGGCAAAGGGGAAGGCGGGATCAGACTGACCGCCGCAGCGCCCTGAACGCAGGAAATACCTGGTTGCGAATATGGAAACGGACTGTTGCGGTTATTCGTATCCGCTTTTTCTTAAACTGTTTTGACTTCTGGTGTAGCTGCAGGGCATGGAAAATCTCTTGACCATCCCCGAGGGCCGCAGACCCGTTTCTGCCACAAGGCTGAGCCTGATCATGGGGCTTACCATATTGATGGTGTTGATGACCTTGTAGATGGGGCAGGGCTCTCTGCCTGCGACCGGCATGAGGCGGCGTGACACGCCCAAGTTGGTTGCTCCGGGGCCGACAGGGGCTTAGTTTGTCGCACATGGGAATCGGCACAGACATCGCAGAAGTTTGGACAGGTGACTGGGACGCCGCGATGGCCGCGCTGTCCTGGCAATTTGATCTTGGCGCAACCGAAGCAATCAGCGACGCCCCCGTCAACCGCTATGAAATCGGGGACACCCCGCGACCTGTCGGCGCGGTATCCCGCAACCCGGTGGCAAGCCCTGCGCCAGTTGCCCGTGTGCCACCCACAGCATCCGATCCGGCGGCGGTTGCGCGTGCCATGGCGGCAGAGGCAAGCGATCTTGCAAAGCTTGCTGAAATTCAGGCGTCTTATGATCTGTGTGATCTGCGAAAGGGTGCCCGCAGGTTCGTGTTTGCCGATGGTCGTCCCTCTGCACGCGTGATGATCCTGGGTGGTGCCCCTGACCGGGAAGAGGATATGGGCGGAGCCCCGTTTGTCGGACGGGCGGGGCAACTGTTGGACCGGATGCTTGCCGCCATCGGGCTGTCACGGACGGCACCTGATGTGTTGCAGGCGGTCTATCTGGCGAACATCCTGCCATGGCGACCGACAGGAGACCGGGGGCCGACGCCAGACGAGCTGTCGATGATGATGCCTTTCGTTGAACGCCACATCACGCTTGCATCCCCCGAGGTGCTGGTCCTGATGGGCGACCTGCCTTGCACCGCCGTGCTTGGTCAAGTCGGCATTACCCGGCTTCGGGGCCAGTGGTCGCAGGCGCTGGGTCTGCCGGTGCTGCCAATGTGTCATCCCGACTATCTGCTCCGAAACCCCCATGCCAAGCGCGAGGCATGGGCCGATCTTCTGACCCTGCAAGCGAGGTTGCGCCAGCCATGAGCCGTATTGATGAAACCCGTGCCTTTATCCCCGTTCGGATT
>JAUSPL010000505.1 GCA_030656535.1 Gemmobacter sp. | reverse complement strand
CCTCGTCCATTGGGTTTACATCGGCGACGTAGTCCATGGTGTATTCCATGCCTGCGCAGCCGCCCTTCTTGATGCCGATCCGCAGCCCTTTGGACTGTTGGCGGTCCATCAGACGCGCGATCTGGCGCGCGGCGGTGGGGGTCAGCGAGACAGCCTGTTTGCCGGGTATCGAGAACATGATTGGCCTTTGGGTAAAACCTGCATTCAAGTAAGAAGATAGGGCCCCCGGGGTCCCCACTCAAGGCCCCGGCTGACGATCACATGAAGCCAAGTTCCAGTTTGGCCTCGTCAGACATCATTTCCATGCCCCAAGGCGGATCGAACGTCATATCGACATCGACCTGCTTGACGCCCGGCAAGGCACTGACGGCATCAGCAACCCAGCCCGGCATTTCGCCCGCAACCGGACAGCCGGGGGCGGTCAGGGTCATGATGACTTTGACCTCATTTTCCGCGTTGATATCAATGGTGTAGACCAATCCCAAGTCATAGATGTTGACCGGGATTTCTGGGTCGAACACCGTTTTGCAGGCGTCAACGACGGTGTCATACATGGGATGGTCGGTCGTCGAAGGCTGTATCAGGGGCGCACCTTCGATGCGGTCCAGTGGCTGGGTGTTCATCGGTCTCTCGCGCTTATGTTGACTGATTATATAGGGAAAGCGTGGCAAAGGTCCAGTCCCCTGCCGTTCATGCCCTTTGGACTGTGCGAGACAAGCCCGAAGCCCGGCGACTGACAGCACCTAAGGTACGCCAGCCGCCATTCGCCCCCGACAGTATAATCCTGCGTTTACAACAACAAGTCGGCTGCTGCGATATCGGACAACCCCGGCAGCACCAATTGCTGATCGACCACCCGGTCGCCGTTGAAGTCAAACTGCAACAGGCCGTTTACGCCCTCGACGGCAAAGCGCACCTGCCGCGACCCGCCCGAAAACGCCGCGTCGTCCATGAAGGTCAGTCCAAGCGCCTGCATGTTGATGCGATCCTCGCCCGAGACGAATCCCCAGATCACGTCTGACCCGGCCCCAAGCCCGATTTCAGTCGCAGTTGCGAACACGAAAACGTCGCGCCCGCCTTGTCCAAACATCACATCGCGGCCTCCGCCTGATACAAAGGTGTCGCCTCCGTCGCCGCCGTACATCATGTCGTTGCCGATGCCGCCGCGCAGCACGTCATTGCCTGCGCCGCCGATCAGGGTGTCATCACCGTACCAACCGATGAGCGAGTCATTGCCAAACCCGCCAATAAGCAAGTCGCTTCCGACGCCGCCGTTCAATGTGTCGCTTCCGATCCCGCCAACCAGGGTGTCCGAACCGCCCCCCCCGTAGCCGACATCATTGCCCGCGCCGAGATCAAAATAATCGTCGCCGCCATTCCCGCTGAAAATATCGTTGCCGTTCAGCCGGATAGGAATGCCGTCCCCTGAAACTTCGGCGCCGGTAAAGATGTCGGCGTTGCTGTTGCCGTTGTAGGTGTAGTTGAGGTTCGAGAAATAGGTCTCGATTGCAGCCTCATCAAAACCCAGCAGTTCAGCCTGAATAAGGCCGTTCAACGTGACGATTGACAGATTCAGGTTGGTGACTGTCATGGTGGAGGCATTGTTCACCAGCATCTCTACGGATTGGAGCGTGCCTGCGGTGATATATTGGTCGCCCCCGAAGTCGGTCACCACAAATCCGGATCCCAGCAATTCAAAGCGGGTGTTGCCAGACTCCATGGACACGGATGTGCTGTCCCACGCGTAGATCGTGGCGTCAAACGCGACGGAATCGATGGCCTGAACAAAGCCCAGCGGGCTGCTGTTCACATTGGGTGCGAAATTGATTGTCGGCACTGGAATCTCCTGTTTGACACAGCGTCGGGGCGGACTCCAAGTTCAAGAAAGACCATGGCGCACCAAGTCAGACCCGTACGCCAAAGCATACACCTTGTGCGCCATGAATTCATTTTGGAAACGTTATACAGCCAACCAGAGTCGGTCAATCGACGTGCAGTTTCCCCGGCGTTTTTTGACGCTTCCCAGGCGGCGGCCCCGTGCGGTCTTGGCTTTTCGGCACAACTGCGTATGAAGGGCGACCGGACAAACAAGGATGGACCAGATGGCGCAGCGGTTTGAATTTCGGCTGACGGCGACCGACGGCAAGGCGCGCAGTGGGGTCATCTCGACCCCACGTGGGGACATTCGTACCCCCGCTTTCATGCCGGTTGGGACGGCGGGCACCGTCAAGGCGATGCTGCCGGGCAGTGTGCGCGCCACCGGGGCCGATATCTTGCTGGGCAATACCTATCATCTGATGCTGCGACCCACCGCCGAGCGTATCGCGCATCTGGGGGGGCTGCATCGGTTCATGAACTGGGACCGCCCGATCCTGACCGATTCCGGCGGGTTTCAGGTGATGTCACTGGCTGCCTTGCGCAAACTGACCGAGGATGGCGTGACGTTCAAATCGCATATCGACGGGTCAAGCCACAGCTTGTCGCCGGAACGGTCGATGGAAATCCAGCGGTTGCTTGGGTCCGACATCGTGATGTGCTTTGACGAATGCCCGGCTTTGCCCGCAACCGATGCCGAGGTGGCCACCAGTATGCGGCTGTCGATGCGATGGGCCCAGCGGTCCCGCGATGCCTTTGGCGATCGGCCCGGCCATGCGCTGTTCGGGATCATGCAAGGCGGGGTCACGCGCGACTTGCGCGAGGAAAGTGCGGCGGCCCTGCGCGATATCGGCTTTGACGGCTATGCCGTGGGCGGGCTTGCCGTGGGCGAAGGCCAGGAGGCGATGTTTGGCGTGCTGGATTACGCGCCGGGGTTCTTGCCCGAGGACCGGCCGCGCTATTTGATGGGGGTGGGCAAGCCCGACGATATCGTTGGCGCGGTGGAACGCGGCATTGACATGATGGACTGCGTCTTGCCGTCGCGGTCGGGCCGGACCGGACAAGGATGGACCCCACGCGGACAGGTCAACCTGCGCAATGCGCGCCACAAGGACGACCCCCGACCGCTGGTCGAAGGCTGTGGCTGTCCTGCATGCCAAGGCTATAGCCGGGCCTATCTGCATCACGTGATCAAGTCGGACGAGATCATCGGATCGATGCTGCTGACCTGGCATAACCTGCACTACTATCAGGATTTGATGCAGGGGTTGCGCGATGCGGTCGAGGCCGGGCGGCTGGCGGCGTTCGTCGCGGCCTTTCACGCGCTTCGGGCCCAAGGCGATATAGAAACCGTGTGAGTGTACGTGCGGTCTGACGTCAGCCGTACTGGCTGACTGACGTCCGAATGGCGTGCTGACCTACCTTTCCGGTGCCCAGGGTCCTGCCTTGGGAACCTTGTGCATGGCCTGCCAATACGGACCCAGCGACATGCCGCGTATAGGCCGCAGCGTTGCCCTGAAAAGGTCCCGGTCGCGTGTTGTTTTCACGCGCAGACCCGCAGGAGGCCAATGCAATGCGACAGATCTTGAGGTTTTTCACCGGCTCGCTCTGGGTGCCGCTGTTGGCCGCCATGGCGTGTGCCGCTGCCGGACTGTCCGCGCGCAACGATCTTGTCGGCCGCCAAGCCATGTTGGCCGAAATGGCCGCGCGACCGGCCCCCGCCGCGATCGGGATCGACGTATTCCAACGGGCGTTCTCTGCCCCCCAGGTTGAAGAGGTCCATCTGGAGGGCCGGATAGATCCAGCTCTGGCCATCAGGTTTGCCGCGCAAGGCAATCCGTTTTCAGGTGCCGACATTTACCTTTTGCCGATGTTCGCGCCGGATGATCTGACCGGCGCGCAAGCCGTGCGGGGCGGGGTGGTGCTGACTGCGGCGCAATACGGCACCTTTGCAGAATGGATGATGCGGCAGCCTGTCTTGGGTGGCGTCAACGACCAGCTCACATCCACGGGCGTGGCCCAGATGGCTCCGCGTGGTTTGGCGCTGCGCGGCTTGTTGCAAATGCCGACAAGGCAGCCGGACGTCGCGGGGCTGTTGGCCGCCCGCAGTTTGACCGCAGCGACACAGTTTGTGTATGTCGCACCGTTTCTGGAGGACCGGATGACCGCGCTGACCAAAGCGGCAAAAACCTCGTTCTGGCGCGAAAGGGGGGCGCTGGCGTTGGCAGCGGTTTTTGGATTTCTGGCGCTGATCGGCTGCTGTCGGCGGGTGTTCTGGGGCGGCACCGCCCCGGCATTGCAGCCCAACGTGCTGGCAGTTGGTGGCAAGGCGCGGGGCCTCGATGCTGTGGCCAACCCGGCACAGGCGCGCGCACCCTTCAGGCTGTCCCCAGTGCGGCTGGTCGGGGCATTGGCCGGTGTGGGCCTGCTTGGCCTCTGCGCCGTGTCGTACATGACAAGCCCCGTTCCGCTGCGGGGGGCGGACGAAAGCCATGAGGCGGCGGCACCTGCCACGTTTGCAGGCTCAGCCCGGTTGACGGCGACACACCAACCGTCAGGCGCGTCCGATCCAAGCGCAGCGACTTCTGATCCGGTCAGGCAATTTGAGGCATCCGCATCCGTCGCGCGTTTGCCCGCCTCTGTGGTGGAAGAAACCGCGACCGCCCGATCTGCGGAACCCGCGCCGCATACCGATGCACAGCCCGCCACCCATTCCTTGCAACGGCCACAGCCAGTCGCGATGGGTGTCGCGGGCCTTGCCTGGGATGATCTTGCAGACCGGGCAACCGGGCCTGATACCTCAGGTGCGACCAAAGCCGACCTGTTTGGGGACATCTGGCCCTATGCGCCGTGGGCTGCGGTGTTGCTTTTGGCGATGCTGGCGGTCTTGCCAGGCCGAATTTCGCAGCTTGCCGTTGCGTTGCCAACATTGCCGGGGTACCGTTCAGCAAGGCTGTCCGAGGATCCCTTTGACCGTCTGGCGGCGAGGATTGCAGCAGACCGCGCCAGCGCTGCCTGACCCGTGAGTGCGCGGCACTGTGCTGGCATGATCGGTGTCGTCAATCTGCATCAAAACGCTGGCATTTCCCTTGGCCGGGCCTTTGGTCTGCCGTTTCAGCGGCGGCCGCTTTTCATGTTGGTCCCGATGCTGCCGTGATGCCGATCGCCTTTTCGACGTGGTCGGCCCCGATGCACACGATCACAATCGACCCTGCCGGACCCCCGGCCGACATCGCCCTGTCCGCGGCTGTGGCGGCTGCAATCAGCCATCTTGCCGGCCTCTTTGGGGTCCTTGTGGCGGACCGCGGCGTTCTTGTTGGCAGCAAGGAATGGCGCTTGTGTCGTTTTCCGTGGCACTTTTGGTCCCGCGTGACCCATATCCGTGCAACGCGACCAGGTTGGTGAGGCGTTTGCGCCAGACACTGGTCGGATGACTGGCAGTATGGCAATGAGCGCCCTATATTGGAGGAAACGCATCAGGGAGGCTGCGATGATCTTTTTCAGCGACAAGAAGTCCGAAATTGTCCGGCCCGAGCACGCCTTGCCCGGACGCCCGACCCCGATTCCCACCGCCGAGACCCATTTTCTGTCCGGTCTGCCGATCAAATCCCCAGTCCCCGAAGGGATGGCAGAGGCGATGTTCGGGATGGGATGCTTCTGGGGAATTGAGCGGGTTTTCTGGAAACTGCCGGGCGTTTGGCTGACTGTGGTTGGCTACGCCGCAGGTCACACGCCGAACCCGACGTACAAAGAGGTCTGTACCGGCGGCACGGGGCACAATGAAGTCGTGCGTGTGATCTATGACCCGGCAATCATTTCCTATGAGGATCTGTTGCGGACGTTCTGGGAAAACCATGACCCGACGCAGGGGATGCGGCAGGGCAATGACCGGGGCACGCAGTACCGGTCGGGCATCTATACCTATAGCGATGCGCAGCAGGCGGCGGCAGACACGTCAAAGGCCTTGTATCAACACCGGCTTCTGCGGGCAGGGCGCGGTATCGTCACCACTGAAATCATGCCCGCTCCGACGTTCTACTATGCCGAGGACTATCATCAACAGTATCTCGCCAAGAATCCGGGCGGTTATTGCGGTGTCGGCGGTACCGGGGTGACGTGCCCGATCGGCACCGGCGTCTGACGCAGCGCACCCCGCAACCATGGCGAGCGCTACCCATGATGTTGTCGTGATCGGCGCGGGGCCCGCAGGGGCCTCGGCTGCCGTAACGGCACGCACGAGAGGGCTATCGGTCGCTCTGGTCGACCGGGCGGCCTTTCCGCGTGACAAGTTGTGTGGCGGTGGGGTGTCGGGGCGCGCCATGGGCCATCTGGGTCAGGTGTTCGGCGACCTGCCGCGCGATCTGTTCTTGCCGCTCAGCCGTGTCCGGCTGAAGTTCGCGGGCCAGATCGTCGGCGAACACACCGATACCCCATCCGTTCACATGACGATGCGCAGGGCGTTGGATGCGGCGATGGTGGACCACGCCCGCGGCTTGGGCGCCAACGTTCTGACGGGTGCCAAGGTGGTGGGCCTTGATCCGTCGTCCGGGGTGGTCACGCTGTCTGATGGTTCCAGTCTGCAAGGGCGCGTTGTCGTCGGCGCTGACGGGGTCAACAGCGGGGTCGCGCGGCGGTTGTTCGGGCGTGCCTATGATCCGGCCCGTATTGGATTTGCGCTTGAAGTCGAGGTCCCGCGTGATCGGCCAGACCCCGAGGATGCCGTGGAAATCGACCTGGGGGCCGCCGATTGGGGGTATGGCTGGGCCTTTCCCAAACATGGCTCGGTCACATTGGGCGTGGGTGGGGTCGCGCCGCGAAACCCCGACATGAAGGCGCATCTGGCGCGCTATCTGACCGCACATGGTGTGGAGGCTGGCGCGCACCGGGTCAAAGGGGCATTTCTTCCGTTTGGGGATGTGCGCCCGGTGCCGGGCGCAGGGCGGGTGCTGTTGGCTGGCGATGCCGCCGGGTTGGTTGATCCGATCACCGGCGAAGGCATTGGTTGGGCGGTCTGTTCGGGGCAGATCGCGGCGATGACGGCGGTCTGTGTGCTGGCCGGGGGGCAACCTGACGGCGCGGCAGACGCATATCGTCGCGCGCTTGCGCCGGTTCATACCGAGTTGCGTCGCGCGGGCCAGTTGCGCGCGTTGATCTATTCACGCCCGCTCCGTCCGCACTTTGCCACCATGCTGCGCCAACACCCGGGTCTGCAGCGCCGCTATCTTGCCTTGCTGGCGGGGCAGATCGATTATGCCGACCTTGGCCTTGCGACCTTTGCCCGCATGGTTTGGCGTATGGGCACTGCGCCCTTTCGCGGCCCCGGCCGGTAGGGCGTGCCGCAGCCACGCCGCTTGACGTAGCCGCGCCCGGGGGCTAGGGCTGGCCCGCCCTGCCTGTTTTGGCTGCGTCTTGGCCGAATTACCCCTGCGTCCGGAGCAGAGCCCAGATACGGGGTGCCTGACCCCTCGCGCACCCGAAAGGTCCCGCCCATGCCTACCTATACCGCCCTTACCACCCTTCCCGGGCAGGATGCTGCCGAATCCCTGGCCGATGCGATGGAAAAGATGACCCCAGAGCCGACCGGCGTCGGGGTGTTCGAGATCGAGGACGGATCAGGATTGTGGGAAGTCGGGGGCTATTTTCTTGAACAGCCCGACACCATGACGCTTGATCTTTTGGCGATGGCCTTTGGCGCCAACCCGTTTCATCTGTCAGAGCTGCCTGAAATCGACTGGGTCGCCAAAGTCCGCCGGGATCTTGCCCCGGTGGTTGCGGGACGGTTCTTTCTGTATGGCAGCCATGACGCCGACAAGGTTCCCGAGGGCGTCGTGCCGTTGCAGATCGAGGCGACAGTGGCCTTTGGCACCGGCCACCACGGCACCACGCTGGGCTGTCTGCGCGCGCTTGACCGGCTGGACGCGGCGGGCGTGCGGGCGCAGAACGTGATCGACGTCGGTTGCGGCACAGGGGTCCTCGCGCTGGCGGCCGCCAAGATCTGGGATCGCCCGGTGCTGGCGTCGGACATTGACGAGGTTGCGGTCGAAGTTGCGCAGGCCAATGCCGATATCAACGGAATGACCGGCCGTATTACCTGTCTTGAGGCTGCCGGCTTTGCCCATCCGCAAATCAAGGCTGCGGCGCCGTTTGATCTGATCTTCGCCAATATTCTGAAAGGGCCCTTGGTCGAACTTGCCCCCGATATGGCAGCCCACTGCACGGCCGGTGGCAGGTTGATTCTGTCCGGGTTGCTGGTCCTTCAGGCCGAATCGATCATCGCCGCCTATGTCGCGCAGGGATTTACCTTGGCAGAACGTGAAGACATTGGTGAATGGGCGACGCTAGTCCTTGTCAAAGCCTAAGCATTGGTTCTGCTCTTGATCTGAATAAGGCCGAAAAAAGACGCTGCCCAAATCCTGCCACAATTCCTGCGCATCCCAATAGCATGGCGGGGGCCTAAGGATTGGAGTTGGTCGGATGGTTGACCTAAACGCGCAGGAATTTCAAAGCCGTGTGCGCCAGATCAAGAAAGATCATGACCGCGGACAGGGCTTTGAGGCCGAAGGCACACTTGGCCGGTCGCACTATGGCCAGCGCCGACGGTTTCGGATTCCGCTGATGGCGCCGGTCTTGTTCTTGACCTGCGGTGTCATCATGCTCAAGGCGGCGATCCATTTCGGCATCGGCGGCGCGCTGTATGAGCACAAGGTGGAACGGCTTTGGGAAGGGACTGGCTTGGCCAGGGTTGCTGCGGTCGTCATGCAA
>JAUSPL010000503.1 GCA_030656535.1 Gemmobacter sp. | reverse complement strand
TTCGGCCTGTTTGCGGGTATCGGCCCACATCGGGTCATTGCGGTCCCAGACCGACAGCGGGTTCAGCTTGGACGCATGCACAAGAATGCTGTCATGCGGTTCGGCAAAGGTCGGACCATCATGGATCAGCGTCAGCTTGTCGCCGTCGATGGTGAACAACTGCTCGTTTTCGGGCTTGAGCGGGCCGACGTTCAAGAAGCGGTCCTTCGAGAACTTGTTCATCGTGACATAGTATTTTGCCGAGGCATCCAGCGTTTCGCCCTCGGCGGTCGAGTTGTGGCCGGGTTGGTAATGCACGTCGGTTTTCGAGATGATCGGATCGACCGCCTCGCCTGCGTAGGCCCTGACCGCCTTTTCGATATCCCAAACCACGACCTGACTGTCCAGAAACAGCGTGGTATAGGCGCGGCCTGTCCCGTCAAAGCAGGTGTGCAGCGGGCCAAGCCCCAATTCCGGTTCCGCCACCACGACCGAACGCGGATCGGCGTCCTTGTAGAACACGTCGTCCAGCAAGCGCACGTCGATCACCGATACGGTGGGCGACAGTTTACCCGCAATGCACAGGTGGATCTTGTCAGGTGCCATGTTGCAGCCGTGCGGATTGTTCGCAATCGGGATATAGCGGGTGTAGTTCTTGTTCTTCCCCTTGCGGCCGTCGATCACCTTGACGCCGTTCAACTCGATAAAGTCACCGGCCTCGATGCCCTTTTCGATCTCGGCGATGTTGAAGACCACGACGTGGTCCATATCGGCAGCGGTCATGTCGGCCAGCGTCATGCCCATTTCCGAGTTATAGCTGGTCGAAAAGGCATATTTTCCGTCGTAATCGGCATCGGTGTTGTCAAGGTTGCCCGTAACCATGACCTGCCAGGCGACCGTCATTTCGTCGGCATTCACCGCCGTGTAGAAGTTCACGTATTCTTCGGGTTTGTCCAGAATCTTGCCGTCATTGACCATCGGCGTCTCATCTTCGCCATTGCAGAAGATATAGTTGGTGCGGGGCCAACGCTGTGGGCGCAGACCGTGGATCGCCTTGGCGTTTGGAATCTCGATGATCTTGTCGCATTTCATCACGTCGCAGCGAATACGGGCGACGCGAGTGTTGGCCTTGTCGTTCATGTACAGGAAACGGCCGTCATACTTGCCCTCGGTAAAGGACATGTGGATGTGGTGGAGGTCGCCGTTCGGCGGGTAGTCATGCCCGTTTGCGGCCAGATACGCCTTGGTTTTCGGCATCAAACCCTCGGTCAGGATCTTTTTCGACTCGTTGGTGATGCCCCAGCCGGTGGCCGAACAGCGGTTGAACACCGGAACGCGCATCAATTCGCGCATCGACGGAATGCCAAGAATACGCATCTCGCCACACTGGCCTGACGACCAGAAGCCATAGTATTCGTCCAGTTGCCCCGGTCCGACCTCGGCCCCGGCGGCGGCCCGTGCGCTTGTGGCGGTGGCCACGCTAGCGGCACCCACGACGGCAGCCCCGGTCAGCATCGAGCGTGCCCCGAAGGCACCTGCAATGGCAACACCCCCGGCGCTGGCACCCAGAAGGCTACGCCGCGTAATCGGCAGCTTTGTTCTCTCAGCCATAATATGTCCTTTCAGTTTGCAGTTTGTGGTGTGGATTGGTTGGGATGGCCCAGATTGGTGCGACCAAGGTCCGGGACAGCCCCGACATTGGCACGACGCTTCAGCTTCTTGATGACGACGGGGCATTGGGTTTCCGAACGGTACAGCACCTGGCAATGCAGACAGTTGATGCACTCGTTCGGGTTGATCTCGCCGGTCGGGTGAATGGCCTGTACCGGGCATTGGTGGGCGCAGGTCTGACAGGGGTTCCCACATTCCTTGTAGCGCTTCAGCCAGTCAAACATCCGCAGGCGTGCAGGAATGGCCAATGCCGCGCCCAGCGGGCAAAGATAGCGGCAAAAAAACCGTTCGACGAACAGGCCCGCAATCAGCAGGGCCGCGACATAGGCCACGAACGGCCAGGCCCGCACAAAGTGCAGGACGATCGCGGTCTTGAAGGGTTCAACCTCGGCCAGATGCTCGGCGCGTTCAATGCTCATGAGCGAGACACCGAACAATCCAAGGAAGATCATGTATTTCAGCGGCCAGAGGCGTTCATGCAGACCCCAGGGCAGGGTCCATTGCGGAATGCCAAAGAAACGCCCGATACGGTTCAGCAGTTCTTGCAGCGCGCCGAACGGGCACAGCCAGCCGCAATAGGCCCCACGCCCCCAGAACAAGAGCGCGGCCGCCACCGAGAACCACAGAATGAACGTCAGGGGATCAAGCATGAACGCCTGCCAGCTGAACCCGGTCATCAGCGAGCCGAACAGCGCCATCAGGTTGACCACCGAAAGCTGCGCTTTGGCGTACCAGCCCAGATACACCAGCGTGACGGTCAAGAACCCCATGCGGAACCAAAAAAAGGCGCGTTCATTCCGGGTCGCGATGTCCTGAAAGAAAAACACGGCCGTCAAGACGGTCAGCATCACCCCCAGCACGGCAATCTCGACCTTTTTCCCGGCCCAGATCCTTTTCCACAAAGCCTGTTGTGCGTCGGCTTCGGACTGCGTTGCGGCCTGCTGAACCGTCGCGGGGATCTCGATCTGCGGTGGCGGTGCCAGAGCGCGCAAGTATTTCTGCGGAAGCTGGTAGCTCAGATCGAACGTGGTAAAGACCTTTTCGATCGCGCCAACCTCACGCTGTGCCAGCACCTGGATGCGGAACGGTTGGGTTGGATCAAACCCGCTGTCGGCAGGAATCTTGAACAGATCAGACTCGGCAAAGGTTGGGGCACCCTGGATCGTGATGGCATTGATGCGCCGATGCATCCGGTCGCGAAATCGAACGGAAATATCGTTCTGTATCAATACGATGCGATCAAAAATTCCGCCGCGCACATAGCCCGACCCTTTGAAGGAATAAAGCCCGCGCCCGAACAGCGCGAT
>JAUSPL010000502.1 GCA_030656535.1 Gemmobacter sp. | reverse complement strand
GTTGACGACACGCTGAAGCCCCGGGCACCAGACGCCCTGGACGGAAAGAGTTCCCAAGGTTGCCCGCCATATTCAACGCAAGGCGCGGTGTTTGAACTTGACTTGGGCCGGCAGAAATCGCCGATCTCATGACGACCCTCGACCATATTTGGGACGATAACTCGGATGCTGCGCTTGCCATATTGGAGGATATGGAGGACAAACCGTCCCGGCTGTTGATCATCCCAAGCGTGGCCGTCCAGGAAGGGTTGATGGCATGCGACAGCCGGTCGTTCCCTACAACTCGTGATCTGTGCCGAAACAGCTTTGACAGCGACGGTGTTCCAAGCGCCTTCCTGTCGGGACAAGGCGTAGCGCTATGCAACGGTATCGCTTTGGTCCACATGAAACTGGCTGGCAACGACCGTTTCACCGTGTCCTGGAATTACCGTCCGGCGAACCAACGGTTCACGAACTTGCAGCCTATCCTGCCATTCGGGTATCGTGGTCCTCGACGATCACGCGTGTATGTCAGCCTCGCCAAAGCGGTCCATGATTCCCTGACAGGACCCTTGCTGCCGCACTGAATGGGGAAATTGGCGACTCCGAGGTCTATCAGGTTTCCATTTCGTCAATCTGTTGTTGATGGATCAACACCGATTCAGGTTTGGCCTGCAATGCCTCAATCAGGATGGCGGCGACGCCAAGCGCTCCCGTCAGGGCCCAAAGATGCCACAATGTAGAGGCCAGGTCCGGCAACCTTGCCCCCATCTGACTGACGCGAACCAATCCGTCTATTGCGGGGGTCGAAGGCACGAACTGTGCCAGCGTGTTGAGCAAAGGCGGGATCGCTTCGACGGGCCATGCAAAACCGGACAGGAAGAAAAATGGCAACCCCACCGCAAGCAGCACCACTTGCACCACCGCAGCCGATCTGAGCACGGCGGCCACGCATTGGGCCAGAAGGCCTGCCGCCAGAACGAACGGCAGCCCGATCGCAAGGACATCGCCCACGCGGCCCAGGTTGGGCAGGCCGTAAAGGGCGGGCAGCACGATCAGATAGATCGGCAGCAAAACCGAATAGATCGTCACCCATGCCGTCATGCGCCCCAGGACCAGCCACACCGGATGATCGGTGCCCCGCCTGCGCCGGGTGGCGGTCAGCGCCAGCCCCATCAGGATCGTCTGTTGCAAGATCAGCACGAATGCCGCAGGCAACACATAGGTCGCATACCCTTCGGCGGGATTGAACAGGGCCACCTCCACCTGATTGGCCGGGGTGACCTGCGCCTGCGCCACCTCAAGCCCCGCGCCAGCAGCCATCAGCCGCCCCGCCTCGACCTCGGCCCCCATCTGGCGGATCGGTACGGCGGCACCTTGCATGACACGCTGATACATCAGGAAATAGCTGGCATCGGCATAGACTGCTACCGGACTTTGGCGACCGCGGAGCAGGTTGCGTTCAAATCCTTCGGGGATCAGCAACACGCCATAGGCGCGGCGCTGCTGCACCAGCGCGATCGCCTGCGCCATGTCAAGCGCGTCGGTGCTGATCGCGACCGCCTCGGAGGCATCGACGCGGCGAACAAGGTCGGCCGACGTGGTCGTACGGTCATGGTCGACCAGCACCACCGGCACATCCCGCAACAGTTCCGCCTGGTAGGGCAACGGATAGATCACAGCATAGATGACCAGCGACACCAGCAAGATAGACCGGACCTGACTGTCGGTAAAAACCGCCCGCAACTCGTCGCGCATGGCGTGCCAGACCGCCCTCATGCAGCAGTCTCCAAATTCCGGCGCAACCGCGCCAGTTGCGTCAGCGTAAGGCCCGCCAGCCCCAGAGCAATCAGCGCCAGCCAGAGCACGGGCCAGACGGAAATCTCCACCGGCGTCGCGCGCAAGGATTGGTCGATGCGCAGTTGCACATACCAGGTGCCGGGGATCAGCGCGCCCCACGCTTGGGCCAACGGTGCCATCGCTTCGCGCGGAAAGCCAAGGCCCATGAAGCCGAAAGCCGGTGCAGTGATCACCGCAATGATGCTTGCCGCTGTGCCCATGTTGCGGGTCAGAACGAACGCCAGCGCGCCGATCAGTTGCGAGGCCAGCACGAACAGCACCGCCCCCGCCGCCATCAGCGGCAGCGACCCGCGCAGCGGCACGTCCAGCCAGCCATAAAGCGCCACATCCGACAGCCCGAGGATCAGCAAAAAGACAACCGTATAGGGCACGATCTTGCCCAGCATCGCCGGCAAAAGGCCGCCCGCCCGCCGCACCAGATCATGCGGATTGCGACCGGGGCCAAAGTCCAGCGAGATGGCATAGGCCGTCCCCGCAGCGGCGATGATCTGCAAGATTGTGGGCACCAGCGCCGCAAGCAGGAAATGCACATAGTCAAACGCCGGGTTGAACAGCGCATGCGCCTGTAGCGGGATCGGCTGCAAGGCTACCTGCGCCTGCGTCGGCGCCTCTCCCTGTTCCTCGCGGATCGACACGCGCAACCCTGCAAGTGCGGTGTCAATCGCCCCCCGCGCACCGCGCGCCACCAGCGACCCCGCGCTCATGTGCTGGTTGTCGTAAAAGGTGACGATCTCGGGCCGCTCACCGCGCGTCATATCCCGCTCAAGACCCGCAGGCAGCCAGACCGCCCCGCGCACGTCGCCTGATACGATCAGCGCGCGCGCCTCGGACAGGCTCAGCGCCTGATGCGTCACCCGCACCTCGGGGGCCGCGTCCAGCATCCGGGTGAGGCTGCGCGACAGGTCGGACCGGTCCAGATCGACCACTGCCACCGCCATGCCGGTGGGGATGCCCGCACGAAAAATGCCCGTCAGCAGCGCGATCATCAGCACCGGCAACAGCACCACCAGCCCCAGCAGAACCGGGCGGTGCAGCAGCAGGCGGAATTCACGCAGCATGAGCCGGCCCACCCCGGCCTACTCCCCCAGCGTGATCAGCGCCGACATGCCGGGGCGCAAGCCGGGCAGCGGCGTGGTGGCACGGGCGCGCAGTTCGAAGCTGCGCAGATCGAAGTCCCCCGTGGCGCGCGTGGCCCGCCAGCTTGCGAACTGGCCCTGTACGTTGATCAGGGTGATCTTGGCCTCAACTTCGGCATCCAGTGCGGGCACCCGCACCGGCAGGCTGTCCCCAACCTGCAAACCCGCCAGCAGATCCTCGCGCAGGTTGAAGGTGAACCACGCGCTGTCCAGATCAACGATGGTGAAAAGCGGCGTTCCGGGCCCGATGTTTTCGCCAGGTTCGATCAGGCGCGCGGAAATCTCGCCTGCCATCGGCGCGGTAACGGTCAATTCGTCCAGATCGGCCTGCCGTTGCGCCAGCGTGGCCTCGGCTTGCGCGACCTGCGCTGCCGCCACGGCACGCTCTTCGGGCGAGGCACCCGCGCGCGCCAGATCAAGCTGCGCCTGCGCCGCCTCGACCCGGCGGGTCGCGGTTTCAACATTGCGGATGGACTGGTCCATCAGCGTCTGCGCGCGAAGGCCCTGTTTCGACAGTTCGGTGTCGCGGGCGATCTGTTCCGTTGCCAGACGCAGGTCGGCCTCGGCCGAGGCAAGGTCCGCCTCGCGCGCCCGGATCAGCTCGGGGCGGGTGGCCCCTGCTGCCGCTTCGGAGGCGCGCGCCACCTCCAACCCAGACGCCGCAGCGGCGTGCGCCGTGACAAGCTGGGGATTGGACAGGGTAACAAGACGCACGCCAGCTTCGATCGTTTCACCAAGGTCTGCCGTCACATCTGCCACGCGCCCGGACGTGCGGGCGGACACGTCAACGCGCGGGGCCGCCACTTCACCCTGGATCAGCAAAGGGCCAGGACGGGTGACCCACCAGACGGCCCCCGCGACCACCAGCGCAAGCGCGGCAAGCACCACGAACGGCAACACCGGACTGGATGAAGAGGACTTTGGCTCGGGCACGAAAACACCTCTGGATCATCATGGAAAAGCGAATCCACAGGCTTATGCCTACAGGACAGCCCTTCGCGCAACAACCGAACGCATCGAACCAAGACGCAACGTAGCTCTCACGACGTGCTCTTGGCCGCGACGCGAAACACCGGAAGGGCCCGCGAAACAGGGCAAAAGTGAAGCGTGGCTTCGACCAGCGCCGCGCGTCCTGTCTGATCACGCCCTACCCCTGAAATGGGGCGATCTCCATGCCCCCGCACAACGATCAAGACCCGCCAGGTCAAAGCAGGTCCAACAGTTTTCGTGCCGCCTCTTGCGAGGACACCGGGTTCTGCTCGGTGGCCAGCTTGCCGTCGATCACCACGAAAGACGCCCAGTCTGCGCCCTTTTCATACATGCCGCCGTTGGCCTTCAGCATGTCTTCGACAAGGACGGAGACCACATTGGTCAGGGCGACGCCTTCCTCTTCGGTATTGGTGAAACCGGTCTCGGTCTTGCCCGACACCAGCGGTTTGCCGTCGGCGACCTTGTCGGGTATGCCTGCGACGGCAGCGGCGATCACTTTGGCATCGGGATGGGTGCAACTGCCCATCTTGTGCAGGCCGCCAGGCTCCGTAGCGCCCGCCACCATATCGGCAATTAGTGGAACCGGCAGTGCATCAAGAAGGGCTTGTCGCGGATCTCCGGCGCCGTTCGAACGCATCTGGGTCAGTTCTGCCGCTGCCTTCATTGCCAGTCTCGGTGCTTCGCCCATTTCCGGAAGCTTGTTTCCGGCCACACCAGACATTGCAGCCAAATCAATTTGCGTAAGTGCAAGGTCTGCGCCCTTTCCGTGCTCAGTCAGGCATCGACCACATATGCGATCCAGGCCGTCCCTGGTCCGCGAAGCGCGACAGAGAGCGCCTCCAAACCGGGGGCGGCGTGTGGCCTGTCGCTCAGCGCCGCGATGGCTGTATTTTGGCTGACGCCGCAGTTGCGCGTGCCGTCAGCCACCAGCGGTTCAAGATCGCTCGGCGAGACAGTGCGGCCGCCCGAGCAAACGTCGTGGCGATCGTCGGTAGCGGGACCGCAAGTGTGAGGCGCACCAACTCAGTTGAGCGCAGCTGCTGTCACGGCGCTTCCTCTTGCGCGCTGTCTCCTCGCTCACACCGTAGCGAAGTGCCAGAACCGCCGCAGGCTCATCGCTCTCCGACATCCGCTGGCGGATGCCCGGCGTCGTCGTCGCGTTCTTTTGCCATGAGATCATCATGCTGTCTGCATCCCCCCGGCGGTGGCTTGCAACCCGCCGGTCAGATCGCGACGTGCAGTCCTTGCGATGAACAATGGCCGGCGTCGGGGGGCAATGTTCCGGGATCAGACAGATCGGGTCTGTTGACCTTCACTGTAGGCGAATGACGGTCTCAGCACCTGTGCCTGTCGTCCCCGGATGTCGCGCATCTATCGTGGAATGGCAGTACTCAGGAGATGCTACGGATGAGGCTGACCTTGGTCGGGGATGTGGGTTGCTCTCCGACTTTTCAGGTGATTTGGGCGTTGCGCCATTTGCGACTTGCGGCCTTGCGGTCGGTGCCTTTCTGGTCAGACGGGGGCACCCGCGTCCAGGCGGTCCAGAAACCTCTTGGCGCTGTCCAGTACTTCGGTCCGGTGATCGGCCTGCATGCGGTCCCATGTCCGGTACATCACGGCCATACGGGGGTTGTTGGCGAACCGTTCGCGGTGGCGCTCAAGAAAATGCCAGTAGAGGATGTTGAATGGACAAGCCGCGTCGCCCGTCTTGGCCTTTACCGAATAGCTGCAACTGCCACAGTAATCCGACATCCGGTCGATGTAGCTGCCCGAAGAAACATAGGGCTTGGAGGCGACCAACCCGCCGTCGGCGAACTGGCTCATGCCCAGCGTATTGGGGGCCTCGACCCATTCAAACGCATCCATATAGACGGCGAGGTACCATTCATGCACCTGCGACGGGTCTATTCCAGCAAGAAGCGCGAAGTTTCCGGTCACCATCAGCCGCTGGATGTGATGCGCGTACGCCTCTTCACGGGTTTGCGTGATTGCTTCGGAAAGACAGGCCATTCCGGTATTCTTGCCCCAGTACAGCGCCGGGAGTGGCCTGTCGTGGCCCAGAACGTTGCGCTGCATGTAGCCCGGGCCTTCGCGGAAATAGATTCCGCGCACGAATTCGCGCCAGCCGATGATCTGGCGTATGAACCCCTCCACCGCATTCAGCGGCGCGCGTCCAGCCTTCCACGCTGCCTCTGCGCGTTGGCACACCGCCAACGGATCAAGCAAGCCGATGTTCATATAGGCAGAGATAAGCGCGTGATACAGGAACGGGTTGCCGGACAGCATGGCATCCTGATAGTCGCCGAAACTGGGCAGCGCGGTTTGAATGAATTGCTCCAGAACGGCCTCGGCCTGGGCGGGATCGGTCGCCAGGCCAAAGGGGGTAAGCTGGCCGACGTTATCGGGAAACCGTGCCGCGACGAGGTCAAGCACCTCTTGCACGGTTTCATCCGGGGCGAACCGGAGCGGGGTGGGCAAGAACAGATCGGCCTTTGCTGGCTTGCGGTTGTCGTGGTCGAAATTCCATTTGCCACCGGCCGGCGTGTCGCCTTGCATCAGCAGAGAGGTCTTGCGCCGCATCTCGCGATAGAAGTATTCCATCCGCAATTGCTTGCGCCCATCGGCCCAGTGGTCAAAATCGGCGTGACTGGCGATAAATCGGTCATCTTCCAGCAGTTTGATGTTTAGCGGAGCGGTCTCCAGCGCCTCAATCAGCCGCCATTCGCCGGGCCGCGTGGCGATCACGCGCGTTGTGCCGGTTTCTGATGCCCGCCGCAGCAACTCGCCCGGGATCGAACCGGCGTTCTGCGGGTCATCGAGCCGTGTGTACGCCACCTGCCAGCCATCGTTCCGAAGGCGGGATGCGAATTTGCGCATCGCGGCAAAGACAAGCGCAATCTTCTTGGGGTGATGGGGCACATAGGTCGCCTCGGACATAACTTCTGCCATCACTACCAGATCGTGTGCCTTGTCTGCGGCGCGCAAGGCCGCGAGGGTCGGGGTCAGTTGATCGCCAAGAACAAGAACCAGCCTCACCACGGAACCTCTGCCCCGGCCCAGTCAAGGAAACGTCCGTTGTCCCCGGGTTTCAGCCCGTCCACGACCCGAATCAGGTTCTTTGCGGCGTCCTTCGGTGACACCTTTTTGTGGCCGGGATAGTGATCGGTAAAGGCGGTTGCGACAGTGCCCGGATGCAGTGCCACAACCACTGCGGACTTGTGCTTTCGGCCGATCTCGATCGCGGCGGTGCGGACGATCTGGTTCGCCGCCGCTTTTGATGCCCGGTACGCATACCAGCCGCCCAGAGCATTGTCGCCGATGGATCCGACGCGTGCCGTAAGAACGGCCACCACCGGGCAGCCCTCGCGCGCCAAAAGCCGGGGAACTTGGCGCAAGACAAGCGCGGTGCCGATCGTGTTGACGGCCAGGACTTCAGCGAAGGCCGTCGCATCGATCTGGTCAAGCGATTTTTCCGGGTGCCCGTCCCTGGGCGCAAGGATGCCTGTTGCAACAAATACAAGGTCGAACGGCCCGGCCAAGGCGCCCAAAACGCGTGCGACGGACATGTCATCCGTCACGTCAAGACCGTCGATGCGACGAGAAATGCGCGTCACCTCCAGTCCACGCGCTTCCAGTTCTGCGGCAACGGCGCCGCCGACCCCGCCCGAAGCCCCGATGACCAATGCTCTTTTCAATGCCGCCTCCTGCCGTCTTTACATTCTGACATAGCGCGCGACCTCGTGGCGAAAACCCCGGACAACATTCACTTCTGGCGCCACCCATGCAGCCTTCGGCATTTGATTGGGTCAGTTGGTCGCCCTGAGCCTTACTGCGGGCGAAATGTCACGCCGGGGGCGTGAATGCTGCAATCACGCTGTCGCAGATGTGACATCTGTCAAAATCCGGCAATAGCGCTACAATTCAGTAATGATAGAATATTTGGTCGCCAACCCCTGCACGTTGTCGCCGCGATTTGCGGTCAAGATGCACCGTGGATGGTGCCTTGCAAAGGATCAAAGTCATGGCCGTTCGACATCAGTTATCCAGTTTATCAGCTTTAGGGTGAAACGAAGCGTGCTTTCCAGGAATTTCAAGTGCACACCCCGACACAATCTGATCGCGTGCCAGATCATCCGGTCGCGGGCCGATTGCTCGTTTCGGCATTTGCAAACGACACGACTGTGAGTTCGAGGGAGAAGACGCTGTTGACGCTTGCCGGGCAGATCGCCGATCATCAAGAGACCGTGGCGATGCCAGATGGTCTGACAGGCCTTGCCGGGCGTCAGGAGTTTTGTGCCAATCTGGCCGGAACCCTGCCGACGTTGGATCAGGACGCCCTGTTGTGTCTGATCGATATCGACCAGTTTCGCTTTTTGAACTCGGCTTTGGGGCCAAGTGTCGGTGATGTGGTGTTGAAACGAATGTCAGCGCTGTTGCAAGCCGAGCTGGCCCCGGGCGATCTGATTGGGCGCACGGGAGATGATGAATTCACGATACTTCTTGTTGGCCGAAGCCTGCAAACGGCCCGTGCAAAGGTCGCCGCGATGTTGGAGGCAATGGGTAGATTTCGCCTTGTTCAGCTTGGCCGGGACTTCTCGCTTTCGGCATGTGCGGGGCTTGCAGTCGTGTCATCCGGCGACGACGGGGACAGCCTGCTTCATGTTGTGGCGTCGGCTTGCGGCGCGGCAAAGGATGCAGGTCGCGGCAGTATGGTTTTGGCAGGCGAAGCGATTTGCCTGTCTTCCCGCTTTCACAGAGAGGCGCGTATTCTGACGGGCCTGCAATCGGCCATCGCAGCAGATCGGCTGCGTTTGTTTGCGCAAGAGATTTTCAGCTTTGATCCCTTGGTTGGCGACGTGCTGGAATTTGAGCTGCTGGTGCATATGGTGGATGCCGATGGCACCGAGTTCCCGCCATCAGCCATCATTCCCGCAGCCGAACGGCACGGGTTCATCCGCGATCTTGACCGTTGGGTGATGAAGGCCGCGCTGGTCGATGGTGCGGAGTTGCTGCATCGGAACCCCAACATCAACCTGTCGCTGAACCTGTCTGGGCCCTCGATCGCAGATCCCGAGCTTTGGCCGTACATTGAAGGCTTGTTCAGGAAGTGTGGCGTTGCGGGCGCGCGCATCCAGTTCGAGATTACGGAAACCTCGGCGATCACCGACATGGCGGTGGCGTTGGCGTTCGTTCAGGCGGCGCGTGCGTATGGGTGCAAAGTGGCGCTGGATGATTTCGGGTCGGGCCTGTCCAGCTTTGTCTATCTGCGGACTTTTCCCGTCGACTGCATCAAGATCGACGGAGCCTTCGTGGGCAAAGTTACCGAGCCGGGAAGTGCAGACCACGCCATCGTGAAGGCGATTGTCAGTGTGGCCCGTGATCTGGGTCTGTCGGTTGTTGCCGAACATGTCGACAGCACCGAAGTATTGGCCACCTTGCGCCAGATGGGCATCGACAAGGTGCAGGGATTCCTGATTTCTCAACCAAAGCCATTCAGGGAACTTATTGAAAAGCTGAATGGTTAAATCTGAAGTTGTGGCGAATTGTTCACACTTCTTGTCCGAGTTGCGTGTCCGTTTCCGAGGGGGTTTAGTTTTCACCCCGCGTGCCGTATTTCAAGTTTCGGAAACTGGATTGAAAATGCCCCGCAACATTTGCGTTGAAACCCGTGCTTTGCAGCGCTTGTGCGCTTTGGTTGCCGGGTTGGTGCTTCTGACGGCTTGCGAACTTGCGCCGATTGATCTTCCGGTGACCCTGGTTCAGGCCGAAGAGACGACGCAGTTCATAGCAGTGCCGCTTCATCAGGCATGGGTTGCTGCCCCTGGCGCGATTTTCGTGTCAGAACGGGACCTTGTGAACAGTGTCGAGCAGCGCATTGGCTTGGCAAACCATACACTTGCCGCCGGGGACAACTTGCTGACGCTGCGTGCGCGGACTCGCGGTGGTCGACTGGTCTATGACGAATTTTTGCGCCGGGTCGGCGGATTGCCAGAGCCGTTCACGTCCTTGACTCCCGGTGACTTGCTGACCGGGGAAGACGCGCTGGGCCCCTATCTTTGGGCCGAGGAACGACGCGGCGAAAGCACGATCTGTGTCTTGGCATTTCGGCGGCTGGACAGCGGGGCGCGACAGATGCCCGGACGAAGCACTGTCATGGATGTAATGCTGCGAAACTGCGTCAATGGCGATGTGGAACAGGCACTGGGGCCCATCATGGCTGCAAGCGTCGGGAATCATCCTGTCTATTCCAAGACACCGGCCAAGGGTGCCGTTCGGATGCTTTCGCCGCTGGCAGGCCCAACGCCACAATGACGCCCTGTTTTTGCCGAATAGGGGGTGCCGAGCGCCCAGAGCGTTGCCGAGAGGAAGTCACGTCGTGAAAAAAAGCTACATTGGCGGGTTCGGGCTGCTGGTGGTCTGGATCTTGTTGATGGCTCCGACCTTGCTGTTGACTTCGGTTCCGTCTTCAACTGCCGCGCAGGGTCTGTTGGGGCTGGCGGCAATTGCTATTGTTGTCTTTCTAAAGCCCTTTGCCGCCAACACGATCGCCCGGTTTGCGCTGCTTGCAGTCGGCAGTGTCATCGTCATACGCTATTGGATCTGGCGCCTGACCGACACCCTGCCGGACGCAGGGCTGACCCCTTCGTTCGTTCTGGCCGTGATGTTGTTCACGGTCGAGACCTATTCGATCATGGTGTTCTTCCTGAACGCCTTTATCACCGCTGACCCGACCGAACGCGCGTTGCCGCCCAAGGTCGCCCTGGACAAGCTGCCGACCGTCGACATTCTGGTTCCGTCCTACAACGAGCCGTCCGAGATGCTCAGCGTCACGCTGTCTGCGGCCAAGAACATGATCTATCCGCATGACAAGCGCACTGTCGTCTTGTGTGACGACGGTGGCACCGATCAGCGCTGCAACTCTTCGGATCCCGAATTGGCCAGAACGTCGCGCGAACGCCGTGCCGAGTTGCAGGGTTTGTGCAAGGAACTGGGGATTGTCTATTCGACCCGCGCCCGAAATGAACACGCCAAAGCGGGGAACATGAGCGCGGCCCTGGAAAACCTGAACGGCGATCTGGTCGCGGTGTTTGACGCCGACCATGTGCCGTCGCGCGACTTCCTGGCCCGGACCGTTGGCTATTTTGTGCAAGACCCCAAGCTGTTCCTTGTGCAGACGCCGCACTTTTTCATCAACAAGGACCCTATCGAGCGCAACCTTGGCCTGAAATGCCCCCCCGAAAACGAGATGTTCTACAGCATGATCCACCGTGGGCTGGATCGCTGGGGTGGCGCGTTCTTTTGTGGATCGGCGGCAGTTCTGCGACGCAAGGCTTTGGATTCCGTCGGCGGCTTTGCCGGTGAAACGATCACCGAGGATGCCGAAACCGCGCTGGAAATCCACTCCAACGGCTGGCGCAGCCTGTATCTGGACCGCGCGATGATCGCAGGCTTGCAGCCCGAAACCTTCGCCTCGTTCATTCAGCAGCGGGGGCGTTGGGCATCGGGCATGATGCAGATGTTGATGCTTAAAAACCCGCTGTTCCGCAGCGGTCTGCGGGTCCTTCAGCGTCTTTGCTACATCAACTCCATGTCGTTTTGGCTGTTCCCGCTGATCCGGCTGGTCTATCTGATCGCGCCCCTCAGCTATCTGTTCTTTGGGGTCGAGATCTTTGTGTCCACATTCCAGGAGGCGATGGTCTACACGCTGAGCTACATGGTGATCAGTTTCCTGATCCAGAATGCGATGTTCGCGCGCTATCGCTGGCCCTTGATTTCCGAGGTCTATGAGGTGGCGCAGGCCCCCTATCTTGCGAATGCCATCTTTCGCACCATTCTCCGGAAGCGCAGCTCCAAGTTCAACGTGACCGCCAAGGATTATACTCTGGCAGACGACTATATTTCGCCGAT
>JAUSPL010000500.1 GCA_030656535.1 Gemmobacter sp. | reverse complement strand
GAAAACACACCAAATGGCGTCCCATCTGACAGCGTTGAAACGGTTCCGATAGAGCGCGTCTTGCCGAACCCGGATCAGCCGCGTCGTGACTTTGATCAAGTTGCGTTGAATGATCTATCGGCATCCATCAAAGAGAAGGGGATTCTGCAGCCTCTGATTGTGCGTCCCCATAGGTCCGGGCACGGATATGAGATCGTTGCCGGTGAGCGTCGGTGGCGTGCCGCTCAGCTGGCGGGGCTTCATGCTGTTCCGGTCCTTGTTCGGGACTATACGGATACAGAGGTTCTTGAAGTCGGCATCATTGAGAATATTCAGCGTGCGGAGCTTAATCCTGTAGAAGAGGCTATGGCGTATCGTCAGCTTACTGAAAAATTTGGACATACTCAGGAAAAACTGGCTGAGGCACTGGGAAAAAGCCGGAGCTACCTTGCCAACTCGATGCGGCTCTTGGCGTTGCCGGATGATGTGCTTGTTATGGTCAGGTCAGGAAAGCTGTCGGCGGGTCATGCGCGTGCCCTAGTTACCTCCGAGCGCGCTTCAACCCATGCGGCGCGTATAGTCGCCAAGGGGTTGACGGTAAGAGACGCCGAAAAGCTGGTCCAGTCGGAGAAAGTCAAGAAGGATCGCGTTTCGCCTGTTGGCCGCGGTCGAACAACGAGCTCTTCCGATGCAGATACCAAAGCAATCGAGTCAGATCTTTCTGCAAATCTTAATATGAAGGTGCGCATCGCGCATGAGGCTGCTGGCCAATCGGGCGTCTTGTCGATCCGGTACAATACTCTGGATGAACTTGATCTTCTTTGCCAGATTCTGACTGCCGGGCCGCGCAAAGTTCTGAACTGATTGACCCGCTGCCAAGCGGCTCGGGTCGACCTCCCTGACCAGTATCGGTCGCCCGGTCAGATGGTGTTTGTCAGCGCCCGTATGACAGCATTGAGGACAAGGCGCCCTGATCGTGTTGCCTTTACGGTGTGATCATCGGCAACCAGGTGGCCCGACTCGACAAGGGCCGATACCTCCTTCTTAGTCGCGGGCGACAGCCCCAAGAAGTTGGCTTTGCGGATGCTGATTCCCTCAGAAACTCTTAGTCCCATCATAAGGTATTCGATCAGGATCTCTTGCTGGGGAAGGGTGTCGCGGACGGACTCGCCGCTTTTGCTGTCTTGAAGCGCGGTCAGCCATGCCTTTGGTTGGCGAAAGCAGTCCGTTGCATACCGCTGGCCGCCTAGCGTGATGCGCCCGTGGGCACCAGGGCCAATTCCGATATAATCCCCGCCACGCCAGTAGATCAGGTTGTGGCGGCTTTCTTGGCCAGGCGTCGAGTGGTTGGAAACCTCATACGCAGGCAGTCCGTGATCGTCACACAGGGTTTGAGTCAGGTCGTACATGTCCGCCGAAAGATCGTCGTTTGGCAGTCCACCAAGTTGTCCCCGGGAGTGTCTTTGTTGGAAGACAGTCCCATCCTCGACTGTAAGCTGGTATAGCGACAAGTGCTTTGTTCCGATTGCCAGCGCTTGCTGTAACTCGGCATGCCAATCCGTGAGGGATTGATTTTGGCGGGCATAGATGAGGTCAAAGCTGACCCTGTCAAAGGTCGACATTGCAATATCAATTGCTCGGCGCGCTTCTGTCGCAGAGTGCATGCGACCGAGCCTCCTCAGGTCTGCATCATTCAGCGCCTGGACCCCGATTGAAAGCCGATTCACGCCGGCATAGAGAAACTCTTTGAACTTTGCGGCCTCGACAGAGCCTGGGTTGGCCTCCATCGTGACCTCGATATCGTTGCTGATACGCCAGCTGCGCTTGACGGCGTTCAAGAGTTCAGAGACGGTTTTAGGCGCCATCAGCGACGGTGTGCCGCCGCCGAAGAAGATGCTTGTCAGCACCCGATCACTTGTTTCGCGGCTGACCCGTTCAATTTCGCTCAGATAGGCGTTGAGCCAGATGTCGTGATCTATTCGGTCGGCGACATGGCTGTTGAAGTCACAATATGGGCACTTGGATTCGCAGAACGGCCAATGGATATACAGCCCAAATCCGGATTCAGGCAGCTGTGTCATCGTTTGTCCTCAGATTGGTCGCGGTATGTAGGCGAGGTATCTATGGCGAGGGCCGTGCCTCAGCAAGGCTGGCCCAATTCGCTAGGGGTTGTTTCATGTGAAACAGGTTGCGATCAGCTTGCGAAATGCTTCTGATCGGTGACTGATAAGATTTTTACTGGTACTGGCCATTTCACCAAAGGTGATACTGTGGCCGTCTGGTTGAAACATTGGATCGTATCCGTGACCGTCCGCGCCCCGCATCGGCCACACCAACCTGCCATTCACATAGCCTTCAAAGACCTCGTCATGGCCGTCCGGCCAGGCGAGGACAAGTGTGCAGCAGAACCGCGCAACGAACGGCTCCGCGGCACCTGACGCTTGAACCGCATCCCAGGTCCGTTGCATGGCGACACCAAAGTCACGACCATTTGGCGTTTCAGCCCAGTCTGCCGTGTAAACACCCGGAGCACCGTTCAGTGCTTCAATCTCGATACCGGAATCGTCAGACAAGGCGACCAGGCCGGTTGCCTTTGCAGCGGCGTGCGCCTTTATCCGGGCGTTCCCCACAAAGGTTGTCTCGGTCTCGGCGGGCTCTGGTAGTCCGTGGTCCCGAGCCGATTCAACATCGATGCCGAACGGCGCAAACAGTTGCTGCATCTCTTCCAGCTTGCCCGCGTTATGCGTGGCGACCAATAGGCGGGAAGTATCGAGCTTTCGTGTCACGCGATGGCGGCCTTTTGCGCGCGCACCAGATCGGCAATTCCTGCCTCGGCCAGGTTAAGGAGTTGTGTCATTTCAATGCGCGAAAAGGTTGCGCCTTCTGCCGACAGCTGAACCTCGACCAGCTTGCCAGAGCCGGTAAGGATGAAGTTCCCGTCGGTTCCCGCAGCGCTGTCTTCGACGTAGTCCAGATCAAGGACTGGTTGGCCCGCGTAGATACCACAAGACACGGCGGCGACGTGGTCCAAAATGGGATCAGACAGCACGGTTCGCGCGGCCATCATGCGACTTGCTGCAATCCGCAGGGCCACCCATCCGCCGGTAATCGACGCGCAGCGGGTGCCGCCATCGGCCTGGAGGACATCGCAGTCGATCACGATCTGTTTTTCGCCGAGTGCAGCGCGGTCGACGCCGGCCCGCAAGGCGCGGCCGATCAGGCGCTGAATCTCGACCGTGCGGCCTTGCTGTTTCCCTGCGGCGGCCTCGCGGCGATTACGCGTGTTCGTCGCGCGCGGAAGCATACCGTATTCAGCGGTCACCCAACCCATTCCGGTCCCTTTGAGGAACGACGGTGCCTTTTCTTCAACTGTGGCGGTGCACAGGACGTGGGTGTCACCGATCTTGATAAGACAAGACCCTTCTGCGTGCTTGACCACCCCGGTTTCGATCGAGATTGTCCGCATTTCGTTCAGCTTTCGGGCCGAAGGGCGCATGTTGAATCCTTTCCATGTTTGGTCCAGTTATCGCGTCCGGGCCGCCTAATGCAACCCCGTGCACACAGGGCCAATTGACGTTCCCATGGTTCCCCCTTTATGGTCAGCAACCCCCCAAGGAACCGCGAATGTCTGACCGGTCAAAAATCCTCTCTGAGCTCAACGATCGTTCGCGCGAAGTGTTTCGTCGTGTCGTTGAAGGTTACCTTGAGTCTGGCGATCCAATTGGATCACGGACGCTGACAAGGACGATGTCGCAAAAGGTTTCTGCCGCGACCATCAGGAACGTCATGCAGGATCTTGAATACCTTGGCCTGTTGGGAAGCCCTCATACCTCTGCCGGTCGCATACCGACGCAAACGGGGCTTCGGATGTTCGTTGACGGGCTGTTGGAGGTAGAAACGATTGGTCAGACCGATCGAGAGAAAATTGACGCCTCCTTGGGTGCCAATGACCGCGATGTTACGTCGGTGCTGGATCATATTGGTGCCACGTTGTCGGGAATCACGCGCGGTGCCAGCCTTGTTCTGACGCCAAAGCATGAAGATCCCATCCGGCACATCGAGTTTGTAAGCTTGGGGCCGGATCGCGCGCTTGTTGTTCTGGTTTTTGCCGACGGACATGTTGAGAACCGCGTCTTTACACCGCCGCCGGGTCAGACCCCTTCTTCGATGCGCGAGGCAGCGAATTTCCTCAATGCACTGGCCGAGGGTAAGACCCTGTCCGACTTGCGCGGGCAGATCGCTGCTGATCTTCAACTGCGCAGGCAGGAAATCGACGGCCTGGCCCACAGCCTCGTCGAAAGCGGTCTGGCGGTCTGGGAGAACGCGGGTCAAACCCATGAGCGTTTGATCGTGCGTGGGCGCGCCAATCTGTTGCCCGATAGCGACACCGTAACCGAGCTTGATCTGGTGCGAAGCTTGTTCGATGATTTGGAACGCAAGCGCGACATTGCCGAATTTCTGGAACTGACCGACGAAGGCGAAGGTGTTCGCATTTTTATCGGTTCCGAGAATAAGCTTTTTTCACTTTCGGGTTCCGCTTTGGTCGTCTCTCCCTATATGAACGCCGAGAGAAAGATTATCGGCGCCGTCGGCGTGATCGGACCGACCCGCCTCAACTATGGGCGGATCGTTCCTATCGTCGATTATACGGCCCAACTGGTCGGGCGATTGATGTCGGACCGACACAAAGGGTGACAACATGCAGGACGATATGAAAAAGGAAAACATGGCGCAGGATCAGGCTGACCTTTCCGGCGCAGATCAGGACATCGAGTACATCGATGCCGATGAGCTTGAAGCCTTGCGGGCCGAACGCGACGACATGCGGAATCGGTTCATGCGCGCTTTGGCTGATGCCGAGAACGCCCGTAAGCGCGGTGAGCGCGACCGTCGCGAGGCAGAGCAGTATGGTGGTTCAAAGCTGGCGCGGGACCTTTTGCCTGTTCACGACGCGCTGCGTCGGGCTTTGGATGCCGCGACCCCAGAACAGCGAGAGGCTGCGTCTGCGTTGATTGAGGGTGTAGAACTTACGCTGCGCGAATTGCAGAACGTGTTCTCGCGCCACGGTGTGACAATCATCTCGCCCAAGTCTGGCGATGTGTTTGATCCGCAACAACATCAGGCGATGTTCGAGGCGCCGGTGCCCGGTACGATTGCGGGCCAGATCATTCAGGTCATGGGCGAGGGCTTTATGCTGCACGACCGCCTGCTGCGTCCTGCGCAGGTCGGTGTATCGTCGAACTTGGGCTAATGCCGACGCCGGGGTGTGCGGTATTCGCACACCCTATTCGCCAGTCTTCTGGAGCAACGCGCGCAGATCATAGACGAGCCGCAGTGCATCCAGGGGCGACAGTTCATCTGGCAAGACTTCGCGCAGCCGCGTCTCAACCACAGACTCTGCGCGCTCTTTCACAGGCGGCGGGGCAGGGCGAGCGGCCATGGCAAACAGTGGCAAGTCGTCTATCAGCGCTTTCGCGCGAACGCCGCCGCCCTCACGCTCGCCTTTTTCCAGCGCCTCCAGCACCACTTTGGCTCGCTCCACAACGAGGGCAGGCAGCCCGGCCAGACGGGCCACCTGCACGCCGTAGGATCGGTCAGCGGCCCCCATGCGGACCTCGTGCAGGAAAATGACGTCGCCGTCCCACTCTTTGACTGTGACGGTCGCATTCTCGACCCCGTGCAGTTTGGCCGCCAGCGCGGTCATTTCGTGGTAATGCGTGGCAAACAGCGCGCGCGAGCGGTTGACGTCGTGGAGATGCTCCAGCACCGCCCAAGCGATCGAAAGGCCATCATAGGTTGCCGTACCGCGCCCGATTTCATCAAGGATTATCAGGGCCCGGTCATCGGCCTGGTTCAGAATTCCTGCGGTCTCGACCATCTCGACCATAAAGGTGGACCGTCCGCGTGCCAGATCGTCGCTGGCGCCGACCCGGCTGAACAACTGGCTGACAACACCGATCCGTGCCGTCCGCGCGGGCACATAAGACCCTGCCTGTGCCAGTAGCGCGATCAGCGCGTTTTGTCGCAGAAAAGTCGACTTACCCGCCATGTTCGGCCCTGTCAGCAACCAGATCGCAGGGACGTCGCCTGTGCTCAATCCGCAGTCATTGGCAACGAAACTCGCGCCTGTCCGCCGCAGGGCCCTTTCTACCACCGGATGCCGCCCGCCAGTCACCTCGAATGCGCGGCTGTCGTCCACGACGGGTGCACACCAGTTCTCGGCTACGGCGAGATCGGCGAACCCTGCTGTAACGTCGATCACAGCCAGTCCCCTAGCGACCGCAGATACAAAAGGCGCCGCTTTCAGGACTTCGGCCCGCAATTCGTCGAAAAGGCGCTTTTCGATTGCCTGCGCGTGGTTGGCCGCATTCAATATGCGGGTTTCGAGCTCGGAAAGAGGCAGTGTGGTGAATCGGACCTGATTGGCCGTTGTTTGGCGATGGATGAAGCGTTCCGACAGCGGCGGCGCCAGCATCCGCTCTGCGTGAACCGAAGTCGTTTCGATGAAATAGCCCAGCACATTGTTGTGCTTGATCTTAAGGCTGCCGATCCCGGATTCAGCGATATACTCGGCTTGCATCCGGGCAATGACACCGCGGCCTTCGTCTCGAAGGGCGCGGGTTTCGTCCAGTTCGGCGTCCAGCCCCGGCGCGATGAAGCCGCCGTCGCGCACCATCTGGCCCGGTTCTTCGAGCAGACCGGCGCGCAGCCGTGAAACCAACGCGTCATGCCCGACAAGATCGCGGGCAGCCTCTGCCAGGACATCTGGCACGTCTCCCAGCATCGTGGCAATAATGCCGGCCTGTTCAAGACCTGCCCGTACTGCGGCCAGATCGCGCGGCCCTCCGCGGTCCAGCGCGAGCCGTGAAATCGCTCTGTCCATATCAGGGACTCTGCGCAAGGCCTTGCGTAGATCATCCCTTAAACGGCTCTGTTCCAGCATATATGTCACAGACTCAAGCCGCGCCCGGATGACGGGCAGGGCGCGCGAGGGCCCCGAGACTCGGCGTTCCAACAGGCGCGCGCCCGCCGCTGTTACTGTCCGGTCAACCGCCGCCAGCAGCGATCCTTCACGACCGCCCGACAGAGCTTGCGTGATTTCCAGGTTGCGCCGCGTCGCCGCATCGATCTGCATGGCGCCGCCCGCCAGTTCGCGGATCGGTGGTCGCAAAAGCGGTAAACGTCCGCGTTGTGTCAGGTCCAGATAGTCGATCAGCGCACCTAGGGCCGACACCTCTGCGCGCCCGAAAGCACCGAACCCCTCCAGCGTGCCCACACCATAAAGCTCTGTCAGCCGCTTTTCCGCAGAAGCGGAATCAAAGCTTGCTCGCGCCAGATCAGTCACCACACCGCCCAGATCGGTGACAATTGCAGCAACGTCAGGCCCTGCAGCCTCGCTCAGAAGCACCTCGCGTGGCGTCAAGCGTGCCAATTCCGGCCCCAAGGACGCACGAGTGCAGCTGGTCGCCCAAACCGCGCCGGTCGAGATATCGACCCAGGCCAAAGCCCCCTCATCGCGGACCTCTGCAAAGGCGCAGAGGAAGTTGTGTTTCCGCGCGTCAAGCAAGGTTTCTTCGGTCAGCGTGCCTGGTGTCACCAACCGCACCACATCGCGGCGCACCACAGACTTGGAGCCGCGCTTTTTAGACTCGGCCGGGTCTTCCATCTGTTCAGCGATGGCCACCCGAAACCCCTTGCGGATCAGCGTCAGCAAATAGCCTTCGGCCGCATGAAACGGGACGCCACACATCGGGATGTCTTGTCCAAGATGAAAGCCGCGTTTGGTCAGCGCAATGTCCAGTGCCGCCGCAGCCTGCGCAGCGTCATCAAAGAACATCTCATAGAAATCACCCATCCTGTAAAACAGGATGGCATCTGGATAGCTGGCCTTGATTTCCAGATACTGCGCCATCATTGGCGTGACGGTGTCAGATGAACTCACGAATTGCCCCCTTTGGATCGACAGGGAACGTATCGGAGCGCGGCCCCCCGGAAAAGCCGCAAATCCATTGTTTGCGGCAGAGCGGGACGCTATGACCAAAAGCGACAGGGAGGCTTTCATGACCAAGAACAAGATCACTGCGGAAGAGGCGTTGGCCTATCACATGGAGCCACGTCCGGGAAAATATGAAATCACCGCGTCGGTCCCGATGGCGACTCAGCGGGACCTGAGCCTCGCCTATTCGCCCGGTGTCGCGGTTCCAGTGCAGGCGATCGCTGATAATCCGGCTTCTGCCTATGACTATACGGTCAAGGGTAACATGGTTGCGGTGATTACCAACGGAACAGCGATTCTTGGCATGGGAAACCTTGGCGCGCTGGCGTCCAAGCCGGTGATGGAGGGCAAGGCCGTCCTGTTCAAACGGTTCGCAGATATCAATGCCATCGATATTGAGCTGGACACCGAAGACGCTGACGAGTTCATCAAAGCTGTATCTCTGATGGGCCCAACCTTTGGCGGCATCAACCTGGAGGACATCAAGGCGCCCGAATGCTTTATCATTGAGCAGCGGCTCAAGGAAATCATGGATATTCCGGTCTTCCATGACGACCAGCATGGCACCGCAGTGATCTGTGCGGCCGGTCTGATCAACGCGCTTGAGATGACCGACAAAAAGATCGAGGACTGTCGGA
>JAUSPL010000490.1 GCA_030656535.1 Gemmobacter sp. | reverse complement strand
AGCAGAACCGCAGACAACCTTTTCTGGCTGGCGCGCTATCTGGAACGCGCTGAAACCGCCGCCCGACTGATGGAAGTCGGGTCCCGGATCGCGCTGTTGCCCAACGCGGGGCAGGGCTACCGCAACGAATGGGAATCGTTGCTGCACGTCGGCGGCACGGCCAATGCGTTCGCAAAGAAATACGGCGACCCGGTCCAACGCAACATCGAGAGCCACCTGTTCTTTGACCGTGACAATCCTTCCTCGGTCGCGTCTTGCATCAGTCAGGCCCGCGAAAACGGTCGGATCGTCCGCACCGCGCTGACCACACAGGTCTGGGATGCGTTGAATACCGCGTTTCAGGAACTGCGCGCGCTGGAGCGAGAACCCCGCAGCGCGCTGTCCTTGTCGCGTCTGACAGATTGGACCATGCGCACCACGGCCCTGGTGCGCGGATCCATCGACGCCACGCTGTTGCGCAACGACGGCTATGACTTTCTGAACCTTGGCTATTATCTGGAACGAGCCGACAGCACGGCGCGCCTGATCGACGTGAAATACTACGTTCTGTTGCCTCGGGTGGATTTCGTGGGCTCGGGTTTGGACAACTATCAGTGGACGACCTTGTTGCGCGCGATGTCTGTTCACAGGGCGTTTCACTGGGCCTATGGCGGCGAAGTCACGGCCGCCAAGATCGCGCATTTTCTGATCCTGAACCCGCAATGCCCGCGGGCGATCATCACCTGTGTCGAAGGCCTGAACGTTCATCTTGACAGGTTGGGGCGGGCCTATCAGCGGTCAACCCCGGCCCAGACCAGCGCGCGCGTGATGTCGAGCGAACTGGCTGAAATGCAGGTCGAGCAAATTTTTGACGAGGGCCTGCACGAATTCCTGACCCGCTTTATCGGCGAAGTCGGCGCAATAGCGGCCCGTGTGGACGAAAGCTATCTGAGCGGGGACACAAGATGAGACTTTCGGTCAATCACGTCACGGTCTACCGCTATGACACGCCGGTGCGCGCGGTAGTGCAAAGCCACCGCCTGACGCCGTCCGTTTTTGACGGACAAAAGGCCGTTGACTGGAACATCAGCGTTTCGGGGGGGCTATTGGGCGGCGGCTTTCGCGATGGTGCCGGCGACTATGTGCAAGGCTGGACGGTGGCCGGGCCTTTGTCCGAGATTACTGTGACCGTTCAGGGCACGGTAGACACCCGCGATCTGGCCGGCATGCTGCGGGGCCACCGCGAACTGACCCCGCCCGGCGCCTATATGCGCGAAACTCATCCGACCCGCGCTGATATTGCGCTGACGGATCTTGCGCGCGGGGTCGAGGCAGGGACGTCCGACCGGCTTGCCCTGGCGCATGCGCTCTCAGAGGCGGTGTCGGATGCCATTGTCTGGCGGTCGGGCCAGACACATTCCCATACCACCGCCGCCGAGGCGCTGGCCATGGGTGAAGGCGTTTGCCAGGATCACGCCCATGCGTTGATCGCCTGCGCACGTCTGCGTGATCTGCCCGCGCGCTATGTGTCGGGGTATCTGCATACCGAGACCAGCGCCACCGCGAAGGATGCAGCCCATGCCTGGGCTGAAATCCACATCAACGGCTTGGGCTGGATAGGATTCGACCCTGCCAATCGCTGTTGCCCGGACGAACGCTATATCCGGCTTGGGTCCGGCGATGACGCCCAGGGCGCTGCCCCTATTCGCGGGACGGCACGCGGCGGCGCTGAAGAAACACTTGATGTTTCCGTTGCGGTTTCCAGCCACCAGCAATAGGGTCCGGCTCTGACTGAAAAGGGGGCGTTCTGTGACATACTGTGTAGGTTTGCTGCTGAATCAGGGCATTGTCCTGCTGTCGGACACGCGTACCAACGCCGGGCTGGACAATATCGCGACCTATCGCAAGATGTTCACGTTCGAAGCCCCGGGTGACAGGGTTATCGTGATCATGACCGCCGGGTCGTTGTCGGTGACCCAAACCACCATTGCCCGCTTGACCGAAGCGATCGAAGACCCGGACGCCACCGACGAGACATCGATCATGAAGGCCCAGACACTGCTCAAGGTTGCCGACATCGTTGGCAACACTTTGCTTGAGGTGCGCAAGGATATTTCGGACAAGATGGCCACCATGAAGCAAAGCGCCTCGGCAACCATGATCGTGGCCGGTCAGCGCAAAGGCGGCGCGATGCGCATGTTCCTGATCTATCCCGAAGGGAATTACATCGAGGCAACCGAAGACACGCCGTTCTTGCAGATCGGCGAGCACAAATACGGCAAACCGATCCTTGATCGGGTCGTCAGGCCGACCACGAGCCTGCAAGACGCCCAAAAGGCCGTGTTGCTGTCCATGGATTCAACATTGCGATCCAATCTTTCGGTCGGAATGCCTCTGGATCTTGCTGTCATAGAACGCGATGCGTGCCAGGTCACCCAACGCCGCCGGATCGAGGCCGGCGATTCAGATTTCAGGGCGATGTCCGAGGCTTGGTCGACCGCGCTTCGGGATGGCTTTGTCAAGATCACGATCTGATCCGTCATGACACCCCGCGTTCTGGTGACTGAACCGATCCACGCAGAGGCGCTGGCGCTGTTGCAGGCCAGTTGCGCCGTTGACTATGGCCCAAACCTTTCGCCCGAGGCCCTGAAGGTGGCCGAGGCCCAAGCCCAGGCCATACTGGTGCGCACCGCTCCCTTGCGGCACGCCGGGCCATTGCTGCGTCTGGTGTCAAAGCACGGAGTCGGGGTGGACAACGTTGATCTTGCGGCCATGCGCGCGGCGGGGGTGGCGGTGATGAATACGCCGGGTGCCAATGCGGGGGCGGTGGCCGAGCATGCCGTGATGCTGATGCTGGCGCTGGCGCGGGATCTGGGCGCTTTGGAGCATGCCGCGCGTACGGGCCACCGTCCCGGCTCTGTGGCCGGGCTGGAAGGCCGCCGCTTGCTGGTGATCGGCTTCGGCGCGTCTGGTCGCAAGGTCGCGGCTCTTGGCGCGGCCATGGGGATGCATGTCAGTGCGCTCTCGCGCAGCCTGGCTGGCACGACGACCCCCGAGGGATATGCTTTGGTATCCTCGATGAAGGACGCCCTGCCAAAGGTGGATGTCCTGACGCTGCATTGCCCGCTGACCGACGCCACCCGCAATCTGATTGGTCAGGCAGAGCTTGCGGCCTTGCCACAAGGCGCGCTTGTCATCAATTGCGCACGGGGTGGCCTGATCGACGAGGCCGCTCTGACCGCGGCCCTGCGGTCGGGCCATCTTGGTGGCGCGGGGTTGGATGTGACGGAAACCGAACCACTGCCCTCAGGGCATCACCTGCTGTCCGCGCCGCGCCTGATTCTGACCCCCCATGCCGCAGCGATGAGCAGGGGCGCGTTTCGCGCGATGGGGATGCAAGCAGTGCAGAACGTGCTGGATCATTTTTCCGGCCACCCGGATCCGTCTGCCGTTTTGATCCCGGCGGCACCCGCAGCCTGACGTGCCGTTGTCGATATCTGGCGCGCTTTCTTCAGACGCAAATCCCGGGACCATCCCCGATGTCGGGCAAACATCCATAGGGGTGACAGTATCCGCAATGCAGGGGGCAACGCTGCTACCGCGACGAACCGGCGCAAGCCGGAGCGGCGCAGAAAAGATGTGGCGCGGAACGCGCCTCCGCTGGATCACCGTCCGAAAGGGGCGGATTCGGTCAGGGGGTGGTCCCTTCGGCGGTCATCGGTTTGCGGTCTTTGCGGGCACGTTCCGTGGCCGATTTCAACTGCCCGCAGGCCGCCATGATGTCTTCGCCACGTGGCGTCCGGATCGGACTGGCATAGCCTGCCTTGAACACGATGTCCGAAAACGCCGCAATCCGGTCCTGATCGCTGCGCTGATAGGGGGCGCCGGGCCATTCGTTGAACGGGATCAGGTTGATCTTGGCCGGGATACCCGCGATCAGCTTTACCAGGCGTCGGGCGTCGGCGTCGCTGTCGTTCACGTCCTTCAGCATGACGTATTCAAAGGTGATCCGCTCACTGTTGGACAGGCGCGGATAGTCGCGCAACGTGTTCAACAGTGTTTCGATGTTCCACTTCTTGTTGATCGGCACCAGCCGGTCGCGGACCTCGTCCGTTGTCGCGTGGAAACTGATCGCCAGCAGACAGCCGATTTCGTCGGCGGTTCGCGCGATTTCAGGCACAACTCCGCTGGTTGACAGCGTGATGCGGCGGCGCGAAATCGTCAGGCCCTCGTTGTCCATCACCACTTTCATCGCGTCGCGCACGGCGTCAAAGTTGTACAGGGGCTCGCCCATGCCCATCAGCACCACGTTGCTGACCAAACGGGTTTCATCCTTTGGTGCGCCCTGCACAGGCCATTCACCAAGGTCATCGCGCGCAAGCATCACCTGACCGACGATTTCCCCGGCTGTCAGGTTGCGCACCAGTTTCTGGGTGCCGGTATGGCAAA
>JAUSPL010000478.1 GCA_030656535.1 Gemmobacter sp. | reverse complement strand
GCCCGTCAGCCCGTCAGCCCCCATGAGCGTCCGTCGCTCGACGGTCAACCACCCGTTCGGAACGATCAAGGCCTGGACTGGGCCTTGCCATTTCCTGACCCGGCGGCTTGCGGGTGTGCGCACGAAAATGGCGCTGAACGTGCTGGCATACAATATCAAGCGCATGATCGCGCTGGTCGGGGTCAAAGGTCTGATGCTCTCAATTCCGGAATAGGAAGAGGTTGTCGTTCGCATCCGTCGAAGGTCAGGGAGAGCCAAGAAGCTGAAATGTCTCCTGACGCGTCACAGGCCGGAATTTCGACCAATTCGGCCCGACATCCTTTCTAAAGACGAAATCGCGCCCTCGGACGATCAAGCCGCAGAGTTTCCACACAGCCTCAGCCCAGAGCGGACATTGCACGCCGAGCTTGGGGACGCCGGCCACCTGCACCATTTATTGCAAGGTACTTGCTCGGGGGGGGCGATAAGTTGCGCTGGCTCTGCCATACTGGCCGTGGCGTCACGTCCGACCAATCCACACTCCACATCATCGCGCCCATTCCCCAAATCTTTCACCGAAAAAAGGACCGACGCCCCGAACAATATCTCACAAGCGAATGTTCATGGGCTATGCTTGCCCTCAGGAGGAACACATCATGCTTCGCATTACTGCTCTCATCGCTGTTTTCGCACTTCCGGTTGCGGCTGACACGGCACCGGTCACGTATGTGGTCGATGACTCGTTCGAAAACGTCACCTTCGCCGTTGAATCCGCCATTGTCGGCGCAGGTCTGGTGATCGATCATGTCAGCCACGTCGGCGCCATGCTGGAGCGTACCCGTGCCGACGTCGGTTCGGACATTCCGCTCTTCACCGAAGCCAACATCTTCACATTCTGCTCGGCGACTGTCAGCCGTCAGGTGATGGAAGCCGACATCTCCAATGTTCAGCACTGCCCCTATGGCATCTTTGTCTATGAAACCCCCGACGCGCCCGGCTCCGTCACCGTCGGCCACCGCGCCTATGACGGCACCATGGCCCCGGTGAACGACCTGCTGGCCGGGATAGTCAAGGCCGCCTTGGCCGCCGAATAGGCTTGCATCCAGCTCCCTCCATGTCGACCGTACCGCGACTGTGAGTAGAACCAGATCAACCGAAGCGAACGACAGCAAGGTCCCGCATTGCTTCCTTTAGGCCAATGCTCGTCGGCATATCCGTGAGCAAGATCCGTTAAGGTTGGCATCTCCTCCCATCCGGGCGGGCCCGGGTACGGGCATTCAGGGCGATCGCATAGGCTTCACGGCCGACGGTTTCGCCTGCCTTGTGTCACAAAGGGCGAGGTGTAGATCGCAGTCTCGGTTCCGTCCGCGACCCTGTATTCGGGGAAGACCGCCAGAAACGCCGCCGCGTCGGCCAGGGACCGCGCATAGAGAGCTACCCCGCCGGGGCAAAAGGGGGTGTGCCAGCTGTAGAGCGCCATCTCGCCAGGGCCGATCTTCTGGCTCATCCAGGCATGGGGATCACGGTCGGCGCCCAGCGCGGACGATGTGCCGCCCATGAGCCCGTGCAAGATCACCCGGACCGGGAAGGCAATATCATCAGTTTTCTTTTGCGGGACTGAATGCCTGGACATGGTGTGTCACTTCCTTTGGGAGGCCGGACCAAGGTCTGGCACGGGCCAGCCAGCCCGGCAACCAGCATCCCCGTGAGCGGCTTTCCTCCCGGGTCCGGGCGGGTGGGCTGGCGTCGTTCTGACCCCGCCTGTAAGACCCCGTTAAAGGCCCGTTCAACGCCGTTTACGAAAATCGTTCTGCTGCAGGTTTGGTTGTCAAACTCTGCAGGTTTGGCTGTCACGCCACACAACGCCACACCACAAACTGTCCACAGGAATATTCTTCAGATTCTGCTTTACAGGCTTTCGCTTCTGGCACACCATATCTAGTAAGGGTGGGAATATAAATACGCCGTCCCTTGCCAGTCACCCAGCCTCTGGTGGGCTTGGCCCGGTAGGACGCTATGCACGAGGGGCCAAGGCATGTCGCTTTCAGAAGACTTCCAACTGGCGGATGACCTTCATCCGATCGACATCGTCGAGACCTTGGCCGAACACAACGCTTGGGAGTTCGACCGCGTGACCGATGACCAGATCGCAATGGCGGTCGAGGGCCAGTGGCGGACTTATTCATTGACGCTGGCGTGGTCGGGCCGGGATGAAACACTGCGCCTGATCTGCACCTTCGAGATGGAGCCCCCGGCCGAAAGAATGCCGGAGGTCTACGCACTGCTGAACCTGATCAATGATGAGTGCTGGTGTGGTGCGTTTACGTTTTGGGCCGAGCAACGGCTGATGGTCTGGCGGTATGGACTGGCGCTGTCGGGCGGACAGATCGCAAGTCCCGAACAGGTTGACCGCATGATCAATGCCGCCGTTCTGGGGGCCGAACGGTTCTATCCGGCGTTCCAGTTGGTCGCCTGGGGCGAAAGCACCCCCGAAGCCGCCATGCAGGTCGCCATTGCAGAGGCTTACGGGCGGGCCTAACCTGTTGTCCGGAACCTTCGGAGGCAACATGGATTTCAACGATATTACGCGGCGCGGACTGGTGCTGCTTGGCTGTGGCAAAATGGGCTCGGCGCTGCTGCAAGGTTGGTTGGCGCAGGGGCTGGACCCGAAGGCCGTCTTTGTCATGGATCCTGCACCTTCGGATTGGGTCCGCGCGCAAGGGGTACATGTGAATGCCCCGCCGCCGGTCAGCCCGCTTGTCATACTGGTCGCGGTAAAGCCTCAGATGATGGGGGCGGCCCTGCCCGCATTGCAAGGCTTTGGCGGCAGCGACACCCTGATCCTGACCGTTGCGGCAGGCACCCGGATGGGCGCCTACGAGCAGGTTTTCGGTGCCGACACCCCGGTCATCCGGTCGATGCCCAACACCCCTGCCGCCGTCGGGCGCGGGATCACAGCGATCTGCGGCAACGCCCATGCGACCCCCGCACAGATGGACCTTGCCGAGGCGCTGTTGTCTTCGGTGGGTCAGGTTGTCCGGCTGGAAGGCGAACACCAGATGGACGCAGTCACCGGCCTTTCGGGATCCGGCCCGGCCTATGTGTTCCATCTGATCGAGGCCATGGCTGCGGCGGGCGAGGCCGAAGGTCTGGCCCCTGATCTTGCGATGCAGCTGGCAAGGGCAACGGTCTGCGGCGCGGGGGAACTGGCCTATCAGGCGACAGAATCGGCCGCACAGCTGCGCATCAACGTCACGTCGCCCGGCGGGACAACTGCGGCGGGGCTGGCGGTGTTGATGGACGAAACCACGGGCTTCCCCATGCTTTTGCGCCGCGCCGTCAAGGCGGCAACAAACCGGGGGCGAGAATTGGGCCAATGAT
The DNA here is from genome assembly GCA_030656535.1 of Gemmobacter sp. Lineage (GTDB taxonomy): Bacteria > Pseudomonadota > Alphaproteobacteria > Rhodobacterales > Rhodobacteraceae > JAUSPL01. The sequence continues at coordinate 6,961 of JAUSPL010000478.1, read as the reverse complement.
CACCTGGAATGATTTCGAGAAGGTCGATATCCGCGTCGGCACCATAACCCGCGCCGAACCCTTTCCCGAGGCGCGCAAACCGGCCATCAAGCTATGGGTCGATTTCGGCGCTGACATCGGCGAAAAGAAGTCGTCGGCGCAGATCACGAAACACTACACGCCCGACGCCCTTGTCGGGCGGCAGGTGCTGGCCGTCGTGAACTTCCCCCCCCGCCAGATTGGCAAGGTCCTGTCTGAAGTTCTGGTGCTCGGGGTGCCGGATGCGGATGGCGAGGTCGTGCTGATCGGTCCCGGACACACTGTTCCGCAAGGAGGACGCCTGTTTTGACACCCCAGATCCTGATCACCCGCAAACTGCCCGACCAGGTCATCACCCAGGCCATGACCCGGTTCGAGCTGACCATCCGTGAAGACACCACCCCCCTGACCGAAGCGGCAGCCCTGGCCGCCCTGCAAGATTATGACGCGGTGCTGCCCACGCTGGGCGATGCATTCACGGCGGATGTCTTCACGCGCGCCCATGCCCCGCGCTGCCGGATGCTGGCCAACTTCGGTGTGGGCTACAACCATATCGACGTGGCGGCGGCGCGCGCCGCTGGGGTCGAGGTCTCCAACACCCCCGGTGCCGTGACCGACGCGACGGCCGACATTGCACTGACGCTGATCCTGATGACGGCAAGGCGCGCGGGCGAAGGCGAGCGGCTGGTCCGTGCCGGGCTATGGGAAGGCTGGCACCCCACACAGATGTTGGGCCAGCACGTGACCGGCAAGCGGCTGGGTATCGTCGGCATGGGCCGCATCGGCAAGGCCATTGCGCGCCGGGCGCATTTTGGGTTCGGGATGAAGGTGACGTTCTTCAACCGATCACAAATTGCAGATCCCGGCATGCCTGCCCAACAGGTGGAAACGCTGGCCGAGGTCATGGCGCAGGACATCGTGGTCATCGCGGTCCCCGGCGGCCCCGGCACGCGCCACATGATCGACGAAACGGCACTGGCCGCGATGCAACCGAACGGCATTCTGGTCAACATCGCCCGCGGCGACATTGTCGAAGAATCCGCCCTGATCGAGGCCCTGACGTCGCGCAAGATCGCAGGTGCGGGCCTCGACGTCTATGAGTTCGAGCCCAAGGTGCCCGACGCCCTGCGCGCGCTGGACAACGTGGTCTTGCTGCCTCATCTGGGCACAGCAGCCTTGGAGGTGCGCGAAGCAATGGGTCTGATGGCGGTCGAAAACCTGTTTGCGTTCTTTGACGGAAAGGTACCGCCCAACCGGGTCTGACATATCGGGTGCCCGGCTTGGAAGGGGGCAGTCAGCCCCGTTTTCGCCCGCGCGCGCCCAATTTTGCGCAGCCGGGTCAGGTCCATCTCTTTGATATTTGCCGCAAGACAACGCCAGTCATCTTGCGGCAAACGTCCAAAGCCGGACGTTTCAATACGCAAACGCCTGCTGGTCAGGCGGCAGCCAAACGGGTTATCGCCGCCTCGATCGAGGCCTCGATAATGTCCATCGCCTCGTCGACCTGCGCCATCGGGGTGGTCAGTGGCGGCAGCAACCGCACCACGTTCGCAAACATCCCGCAGGATATCATGATCAGGCCGCGGGCCTCTGCTTCGGCTATGATCGCGTTGGTCAAGGCTGCGTCAGGGGTCTTGCTGCTGCGGTCGGTGACCAGTTCAAACGCCACCATTGCACCCAAGCCACGCACATCACCAATGGCCTCCATCCCCTGCCGATTCTGGACGGCGCGCAGACGGGCCGTGATCCGGTCGCCGATTTCAGAGGCACGGGCGCACAGGTTTTCCTCGGCGATCACATCCAGCACGGCATGGGCTGCAGCGATGGCCAACGGGTTGCCGGCATAGGTGCCGCCCAACCCGCCAACCGGGGCCGCGTCGATCACATCCGCCCGGCCTGTGACCGCCGACAACGGAAATCCACCCGCAAGGCCCTTTGCCATGGTGATCAGATCCGGCACCACACCCGCATGTTCAAAGCAGAACATTTTGCCGGTGCGCGCCATCCCCGCCTGAATTTCATCCGCAATCAGCAAGATGCCATGCGCATCCGCGCGTTCGCGCAGCGCACGCAGGAATTCCGGCGGTGCGACGTTGAACCCACCCTCACCCTGCACGGGTTCAATGATGAAGGCCGCCACGCGTTTGGGGTCGATCGAATTGAGGAACAACCCGTCCAGCCCGCGCAACGCCTCTGCGACCGAGATCCCGTGATATTCGGACGGGAAGGCCGAGTGAAAGATCTCGGCCGGGAACGGCCCGAACCCGGCCTTGTAGGGCTTTACCTTGCCGGTCAATGCCATGCCAAGCATGGTGCGGCCATGAAACGCGCCGCCAAAGGCGATAACGCCGGTCCGTCCGGTGTAGGCGCGCGCGATCTTGACCGCATTTTCCACCGCCTCGACGCCGGTGGTCACGAACATCGTTTTCTTGGGCGCATCCCCCGGTGCCAGCGTGTTCAGCCGTTCTGCCAAAGACACATAGCCCTCATAGGGGGCCACGTTGAACGAGGTATGGGTAAAGGCCAGCGCCTGCTCGGCCACAGCAGCCATCACCTTGGGGTGGCGGTGGCCGGTGTTGTTCACCGCGATCCCTGCCGCGAAATCCAGATACCGCTTGCCCTCCACATCCCACAGCTCGGCATTTTCTGCGCGGGCTGCGTAAATGCCGCGGGTGGCAACGCCATTCGCGACGGCGGCAGATTGGCGGGCGCGCAGGTCAGCATTGGTGGTCATGACGGATTCTCCTATGGGTTGGCCGAAGTGTAATCGCGTTCAATATATTGAGCAAATGCTTTGTGATCCAGCTTGGACAGGCTAGACTAAGGTCAAGGAAGCGGAGGCAAGGTGGATGGACGATTTCGATCTTGGGGCGCGATTGCGGACAGTTCGCACGGAAAAGGGACTGTCTCAGCGGGAACTTGCGCTTGCGGCTGGGGTTCCACATGGCCAGATTTCCATGCTGGAGACGAACCGATCCTCACCTTCGGTCGCATCTTTGCGCAAGATCCTGAGCGGGCTGAGCATGAGCATGGCCGAATTCTTTGACCCGCCACGCGATGACGCAGCACAGGTGTTCTTTTCGGCAGACGAACGGCGCAACCTGACCGGACGGGTGGCAGGGGGTGCCCGCGTCACGATCACCCAAGTGGGCGACGCACGAGCCCATAATCTGCAGATATTGCACGAAATCTACGAACCGGGTGCGGACACCGGGCGGGCAATGCTGGCGCACGATTCCACCGAGGGCGGCATCGTCATCACCGGCGAATTGGAGGTGACCGTGGGCGCGCAGGTCCGGGTGCTGCGGGCGGGGGACGGGTTCTTGTTCGACAGCACTGTCCCGCACCGGTTTCGCAACCTGTCGGACGCCGAGGTGGTGGTGGTGTCGGCCTGTACGCCGCCCTGGCTTTAGCCCCCTGCCCCGGACCGGCAGCGCCTCACAACGCGCGGGAAAATTCGACCAGGACGTCGGCAAAATCCTCTGGTGATTCAAGGTGCGGGGAATGTCCTGCGCGCAAGAACTCTACCCTCTGGGCATGCGGCGCAGTCCGCGTCAGCCAAAGCGCGGTATCGCGGCTGTATAGTTTGCTTTGCGCCCCGTGGATGACCAGCATCGGAACCTGCAAGCGGGCGATGTCAGCGCGCAGGTCGGCGCTGGTCAGGCTGGCCCACATGTCGGCCATTGCCTCCGGATCGCGGGTGAGGATCTGCGCCTCGACCTGGGCCGCGGACATCAGGGGCGACGTCCCCTGGGCACCGAACATGCCGGCCGCGACCATCTCTGCCGCCTTGGGCCAATGTGTGCGAAACCAGGCTGTCTGCGCGGCTGCGCTGGCGGCGGTCTGGCCGCGCAAGCCCAGTTGCCAATCGTCGTCGTTCACCGTGCGCGGGCTCATGTCCAGACTGACGATCCCGGCGGTGCGCGCGGTCCCGAACCGCGCCGCATGGTGCCATGCGACCGTCGCGCCCATCGACCAGCCGATCAAGACCGCGCCGGCCAGGTCTTGCGATACCAGCAAATCCTCAAGAACCTGCGCACAGCCGTCGATCGTCAGCGGACGACCTGGCACCGCACCGTGGCCGGGAAAATCGGGCGCATAGCAGCGAAAGTCCCGGGAAAGCCGCCGAAGGGCATCGTCGAAAACGGCCCCCGACATCGACCAGCCGTGCAAAAAGACCAGCGGGCGGGCGAGGGCCGGCACCGCTCAGCCCCGCGCCCGCAGTCGGCCCACAATGCCCGAGGGAAAGAAGTAGACCGACAGGATGAACAGCACCCCAAGCCACAGCAACCAGCGGTCAGGATTCAACAGGTCAGGGATCAGCGGCAGCCCCGCCGTCGCCTCTGCAGCCTTCGACATCAGGTCCTGAAGATAGGATTGCGCCAGTGTAAACAGCGTGGCCCCGATCACCGCCCCCCAGATCGTTCCCATCCCCCCGATCACCACCATCAGCAGAATGTCGATCATGATTTCCATCGACAGGGTGGTTCCCGGCCCGACATAGCGCAACCAGATTGCATACAATGCCCCAGCCAGGGCCGCGACCGCGGCGGAAAGGCAGGTCGCCGCTGTCCGGTACAAGACGACCTTGTAGCCGATCGCCTCGGCCCGGAACGCGTTTTCACGGATCGCGAGCAAGACCCGCCCAAAGGGCGAGTTCACCACCCGCAACAAGATCAGGAACAGCGCAAGGCATGACAGGAACACAAGATAGTAGTTCAGAACCCGACCGTTGATCGTTGTGCCGAACACCTTGCCGTCGATCGGTTTGAACGCCGGGGTCAGTTCGCGCGGAATTGTCAGGTTCATGCCGTCCTCGCCCCCCGTCAGCCAGGACAGTTGCGACACCAGAACCGCCACCGCCGACGCCACCGCCAAGGTGATCATCGCGAAAAATATCGCCCGCACCCGCAGGGAAAACAGCGCGATGACAAAGGCCACGACAACAGCAAGCACAGTCCCGGCCAGCGTCCCGATGACCAGCGCATCCCAGCCCCGGCCCAGATGAACCGTCGCAAGCGCGACACCATAAGCCCCCAGCCCAAAGAACATGGTATGCGCGAAACTGACGATCCCGCCATAGCCCAGCAACAGGTCATAAGACGCGACAAGCACGATGAAAATGCAGATCCGCGCAGCAGTTTCAAGCGCGCGCGACCCGGGAAACAGGAACGGCGCAAAGGCCAGCGCGACCAGAATGGCGACCAGAATGACCGCAAGAACTCGCGACCTTGGCCCGTCTCCCGACAAGATGTCCATCGACAGAATACCCATTATTTCACCTTGATAACGGGCATCATGCCCTGCGGCCGCCACATCAAGATCGCCACCATCAGCGCGATGTTCGACACCAGCGCCAGCTTTGGTTCCAGATAGGCGGTATAGTTCTGCAACAACCCGACCAGCAGCGCCCCGATAAAGGCGCCCTCGACCGACCCAAGGCCGCCGATGATGACCACGATGAACACCAGGATCATGATCTCGTTGCCCATATGGGCGGTGATCAGTTCCTGATACAGCGCCCACATGACGCCCCCCAACCCAGCCAATGCCGAGCCTGCGACAAAGACACCGATGAACACCAACTGGATGCGATAGCCCAGTGCCTGCACCATCTCGCGGTTTTCGACGCCTGCCCGAACGATCAGCCCGATCTTCGTGCCCTGCAACACCCAGCGCATGGCCAGAAACACCACAAGTCCGAACCCAACTGCGACAAGGCGGTATTTCTCCAATGCGGCGCCGGCAAAGGTCACCGCCCCCTTCAACGCCTCGGGCCGCAGGATGAACACCTCGTGCGGGCCCCAGATCACGTAGATCAGCTGCTCGGCCACGATCAGCCCACCCATGGTGACCAGGATCTGTTTCAGGTGCGCGCCGTACACGGGCCGCACGATTACGCGTTCAAACGCCCAGCCAAGCCCCCCCGTGACCAGCATCGCGCCGATCACTGCCGCCATCAGGGCCACAAGGTTCAGGGCCAGCGACGGCGACGCGGTCAACCCCCCAAGCGCAAGCAAGACCGACACACCCACAAATGCGCCAAAGGAAATGAACGCGCCGTGGCCGAAATTGATGACATCCATCAATCCGAAAACCAGCGTCATCCCGGACGCGATCACAAAGATCATCATCCCCATCGCCAACCCGTTCACGGTCAGGGTCAGCCAGCTGGGCGTATTGGGGATGGCCAGAAACCCCATCACGACCAGAACAGGCACCAGAAGGGCCGGCACCCAGGGTTCCATCCGTGCAAGCAAATTGGGCCGGACAAGGGTCGGCGCATGAACGGGGGCGTTATCGGACATCATGCATGCTCCATCGACAGGCCCATCAGGCGTTCTTGCAACTCGGCGTCTTGCACAAGTTCGGCCATCTGCCCGGCCCAGACGATGCGTCCATCGTCCATCACAGCAGCATGATCGCCCAAGGCCTTGGCCAGTGCGAAATTCTGCTCGACCATCAAGATGGTCGCCCCGGCGGATTTCAGTTCCTTGAAGGCCCGTGCCATCGTCGAAATGATCGCCGGCGCCAGCCCCTTGGACGGCTCGTCGATCAGGTACAACCGGCGCTCCTCGATCATCGCGCGGGCGGTGGACAGCATCTGTTTTTGCCCGCCGGACAGATTTCCCGCAGGCATCTTCCAAAAGGTGCGCAACGGCGGAAACACCGCAAACAGCCAATCAAGCCGGGCGCGGTCGATCGGGCCGGTTACCGCCGCCAGAATCATGTTTTCCTCGACCGTCAGATTGGCGAAAATCCCCATGTCCTCGGGGACGATCGCCACCCCCTTGCGCGCGATGGCCGAAGGGGGAAGACCTGCGATATCCTCGCCTTCCAGCTTGATCGTCCCTGCATGCGGGACCCAAAGACCCATGATGCTGCGCAAGGTTGTTGTCTTGCCCGCCCCGTTGCGGCCCAGCAGCATCGTCACCGCGCCGAG
>JAUSPL010000459.1 GCA_030656535.1 Gemmobacter sp. | reverse complement strand
GCGATGCTGAACTGCCACAAGCCGATCATTGCCGCCGTGAACGGCGCGGCCATCGGGGCGGGCTGTGTCACTGCCCTGTGCTGCGATATTCTGGTGGTTGCAGAAAATGCGTTCCTGCAGATGACCGAAGTAACCGTCGGCCTGGCGGGGGGGGTCGCGCATGTGCGCCGCCATTTTGGCGAATCCGATGCGCGCCTGCTGATCTACACTGCCCGGCGGTTTTACGGGCCGGATCTGTACCGGATGAATGTCGCCTCGGCCTGCACGGCACCGCAGGATCTGCTGGCGACGGCGCAAGCGATTGCTGCCGATATCGCCAAGGCAAGCCCGTCGGCGGTGCGCGCCGCCAAAAAGTCGTTTCAGATGACCGAAGGCCTTTCGATCTATGACGGGTATCGGTTTGAACAGAGCCAGACCAAGGCGCTGTCCACCTCTGCCGATACGGCAGAAGCCATGGCCGCCTTTGGTGAAAAGCGCGCGCCGGTGTTCAAAAGCTAGGCGGCTGTCAGCGCAGCTTGACTTCGATTTTCATCATGTCGCCGCGATAAATGCCATTGGCCAACAGGATGATATCGCCATGCTGGTTAACCGCCATCCGCTGAACCTTGGCCACCGGATCGCCGATTGAAATGTTCAGCTGGCCCGAAGTTTCCAGATCGGCCGATCCGATGGTGACAATCTGGTTGGCGGCAGTAATGGTCTGGCCCGGAATATCGGCCACCAGCCGCATTGCCGTGACCCTCGTGTAATCCTGTTCAGGGATGTGGACGCACAGACGTTCATCGACGTAGACCTCGGCCAGCAGAAAGGCGATGCCATCGCGGCTGTGACGCCGCCGCAGATGCCGGTAGCCCGGGGCCTGCTTGCCCATCTCCCCTTCATATCGTGGCAGGGCGACATGACGCTCATCGCCAAGCAAGGCGATGGTGGCGTTATCGCGCGCGATCAGCAGGCCGGACCAGTCGGTCTGCACCTCGCACCACAGTTCTCGCTTGGGTCGTTCCAGAACGAAGGTACCCTTGGCCCGGTAGCGTGCGATCAGACCCTCACTCTCCAGACTGTCGAGCGACTGGCGAATGGTCATGGTGGCAACACCACATTGATCGGCCAGTTCCTTCACCGTCGGAATCTGGGTGCCCACCTCCCACTCGCCGCTTTCTATGCGTTGCCGGAACAGACTGGCCAACTGGATATAGCGCGATACATTACTTTTCTGCATCGCCCTGACGGTGGCATTTTCGGATTTAGGATCGGTCATTTGACATTCCCGCTTGTGCCATGACAGCACGATAGTGAGGGTCGGGTCAGCTATCAATCAATAAATCTAGTCTTTTATTTTTTTAAGCCGGTCAAAACGTCAGATGACCGGCTGTCAGATCCCCTGCACTTCCACCTTCGTCATCCTGCACGGCGGTCGCCTCTACAGACGGCCGCGATGAAAGCTGCGCTGCAAGTGCGGCAAGCTTGGGGAAATGATCGCGCCATGCGCAATCCGGCCAACGGAAATCAAGCTGCCCGATGGCGGCAATCACCGCCACATGACCAATGCCAAAAGGCGCAGTCATCAGCGCAGGAGCCTCATCCTCCAGCCGCGCCATCGCTGCGCGCAGCTTTGCCTGCCAGCCCTTTGTGACCGCGGGCCAGGGCCCGGTTTCGCGCGAAAGCTCGGTGCGCCAGACCAGCAGAATGTGTGTCACCCCATCGGCCAGCGCCTGCCAGCACAGCTGGTCCAGACGGGCCGCAGGGTCAGACGGGAAAAGCCCGCTGCCGGCGCGCAGATCCAGGTATTCGCAGATCACCCGGCTGTCAAAAACGGCTTTGCCGTCTTCTGTCACCAGTGTCGGGATTTTGCCCAAAGGATTGTCCGCAATGACGGCGGCATTTGGGGGCAAATGGACTGCAACGACGGACCGGACACAGTCGACCTGCGCCAGCAAACCCGTTTCATGCAGGACGATCATCACTTTGCGCACAAAGGGCGAACGGGGGGACCAGTGTAGTTTCATGTTCATTTCTTCTGCCTCATTCTCAGACCTTTTCAAGCGCGTTGGCGATGCCTTGCCCGACACCGATGCACAAAGCTGCCAGCTGGTCGTGGTGACGCGCGGATGTTCGTCGGTGTCCGAAGTCAGCGGTAAAGCCACCGCAAAACGCCGGGGATGGGTCAGCCTTTCCCTGGGGTTTCAATCTGATCCAGCATGGTATCAACCGGCCCTGCCCGGTGCGCAGGCCCGATGGCCGCGGCCAAATCGTCCAGATCTGCAGTCAGCCTGTCCCGCTCCTGCGATGCGGCCCGGTAAAGCGGTCCGCCACGCCACCGGGGAAAGCCGTAGCCATTCACCAGGGCAACATCGACATCGGATGCACGCTGCGCAACGCCGTCTTGCAGCAGGCAGGCTGCTTCATTCACAATGGCAGCCAGAAGTTGGCGCTGAATGGTATCGGTATCATGATACTTTGCGGTAATCCCCGCCTGCGACCGCGCATCGGCGATCAGCCCGGCAACTGCGGGGTCAGCCTGCGGCTTGCCGGTGCTGTAGTCATACCAGCCTTTGCCGGTCTTGCGGCCCAGACGGCCCGCTTCGCATAAACGGTCAGGAATGGTCACATAGCGCGCCCGCGGATCACGGGTCGCGGCCTTACGCCTGCGCATCGCCCATGCAATATCAAGCCCCGACATATCAGCGACCGCAAACGGCCCCATGGCGAAACCAAAAGCCACTGCTGCGGCATCCACCTGTTCCGGTGTCGAGCCATCCAGCACCAGTAGCTCGGCGCGGTTGCGATAGGCCGCATAGATCCGGTTGCCGATAAAACCTTCTGCCACGCGCGCCACAACTGGCTGTTTGCCAAGCCTGCGTGCCAGCTTCAGCCCTGTCGCAAGCACAGCGTCAGAGGTTTTCGCACCACGCACGACTTCAAGCAGCGACATGATGTCGGCAGGGCTGAAGAAATGCAGCCCCAACACCCGTTCTGGCGCGGCAAGGCCCGCTGCCATCTCGTTGATGTCCAGATAGGATGTGTTGGTGGCCAAAATCGCATCTGGCCGAAGCACTGCTTGCAGATCTGCAAAGACCTGCTGCTTGGTCGCCATATCCTCAAACACCGCCTCGATCACCAGATCGCAGCCGGCCAACGCGTCATAAGACAGGGCTCCCGTCAGCAACGCGCGCCGGGTTTCGGCC
>JAUSPL010000452.1 GCA_030656535.1 Gemmobacter sp. | reverse complement strand
CAACATTCCCAACCTGCGCCAGTATTGGATTGCCCTCAATCTGAATCAGATTGAGGGCAATCCGCTCTAAGGGGTGTTGGACCGCAAACCGGCAAGCTGCCGGGCCTGGTTCAGGTCTTGGGTCAAAAGGGCCTCGGCATTGGTCTTTGACGCAGGGTCGGTCAGGCGCAAGATATGGGATGGATGCAGCGTTATCAGCACGCGCGTCCCATCCGGCAATGTTTCGATGCTGCCGCGCCGCCCCGAAATATCAGCGCCGTTGCCTGTCAACGACAAAGCAGCCGTCGCCCCCATCGCCAGGACCAGCCGGGGCGCAACCTCGCGCAACTCAAGGTTCAGCCACCATTTGCAGGCTTCGATTTCGGCTGCGTCCGGCCGCTGGTGCAGCCGAACCTTGCCGCGCGCGCTGAACTTGAAGTGCTTTACGGCATTGGTAACATAGCAATCTTGCCGCCGCAGTCCGACCCTTGTGGCACACCGGTCAAAGACCTGACCCGCAGGGCCGACAAAAGGACGCCCGGACAAATCTTCCGCGTCGCCCGGCTGTTCCCCCACGATCATCAAGGCCGCCTGCGCCAGACCTTCGCCCGCGACAGCCTGCGATGCACAGACCCCCAACCCACAGCGGCGGCAGGCGTCAAGCGCCGGCTTCATCGTCGCCAGGGTGACCGCTGGCCCAGTGATGGGCGTGGGGCGAACCGGGCGCAGGCGGTCGGTGTACGCGGGGGCAAAGGTCGGCATTGCCTCTTGCATGGCGCGGGCCCGTGCGGGCGCAGTCCGGATCATGTCTGGAATCAGCGCCGCCTCGGGCAGGTTCTTCCAGTATTTCCGTGGCATCTCGGAGGTCATCGCCGAGACCATCAACCGCGCCGGATTGAAGATATTTGCGAAATAGGTCCGCCACAGGGCTTCGGTGGCATCCTCGGGCGGGCGGGCTGTCGACCTGGACAGGTCAAACGACAGCGCTCCATCCTCGAACCGGGCGGTCACGGTCGGGGTCGCAATGACCCAATCCATGTCCCCGAACCGCCTTGCAAAAAACGGGGCGGCGGCTTCGACGATCAGGTGCTCGGGCTCGAACCAGGCGGCAAAGGCACGACGCGGGGCGGTGGGCAACCCGACCTCGCGGAATCGGACAAAGGCGTGCATCTTGTGGATGTCGCGTCGCACGGCTTTTTCTTGCAGCAGCAGCCGGCACATCGCCGGATCGGATCTGTCGCCCCAGCGCAGGTCGCGGCGGGCAAGACGCAGCACCACATCGTAAGCCCGCGCAAACCGTTCAGGGTCGGAATGGCACAGCGCGGTTTCAAGCCCGGCCACGGCGTCGCGCGCCAGTTTCAGCGTGACCGAGGGGCCGACCGCAGCGGGTGCACCCGCGCTGCCGAACAGATCGCCGGCATCTGCGCCCACCCGCCACAACACCGCCTCGGGCGGAATACCGTCCAACGCCAGCATCCGCGCCTCGTCACGCCACGCAGCGACAGTGCCCAGGTGGGGCAACTGCACAACGCGCATCAAAACAGGCTCAGTTGTTCGGGCGGCGGAGCAAAGCGGGCGCGCAGGTTTTCGTCATCGGGCAGGCCACGGGGGGACCATCCCGGCAAGCTGATGAAGGGGCGCGCGTGACGCAACACACAGCCGACGGGCACCAGATCTTCATAGCGCAGGGTTCGGTGGCGCCGCGCCGCCAGAATCCTGTCCACAGACCGAGGTCCGAACCCCGGCACGCGCAACAACATCTCGCGCGGGGCCTTGTTCACATCGACCGGAAAGTGTGCCCGGTTCGCAAGCGCCCAAGCCAGCTTTGGGTCGATCTGCAGGTCGAGCATACCGGATTTCGGGGCAATTTCTTCATGCGCGAAGCCATAGAACCGCATCATCCAGTCAGCCTGATACAGCCTGTGTTCGCGCATCAGCGGGGGACGGATCAATGGCAACAGGTGCGAGCTGTCTGGAATGGGCGAAAACGCGGAATAATAGACCCGCCCCAGTTTGTAGGAGGCGTAAAGCTGGGATGCGCTGCCCAATATCTGGCCGTCGGTCGCGTCGTCTGCCCCGACAATCATCTGCGTTGACTGGCCCGCGGGCGCAAACCGCCGTGCGCGTGTGCCGCGGTGGGATGTGTCCTTTGCGGCCTCGCGCCGCGCGCGCACATCGGCCATCGCCTTGCGAATGGTCTGCGCCGACTTTTCAGGGGCCAGCTGCGTCAGGGCCTGTTCCGTCGGCAGTTCGACGTTGATCGATAGCCGGTCTGCCCAGCGACCGGCCTCGTCGATCAGGTCGGGGGATGCATCGGGAATGGTCTTCAAATGGATATAGCCGCGAAAATTCTCGCGCTCACGCAGGGTGCGGGCGATGCGCACCATGTCGGCCATCGTGTCATCGGGCGACCGGATGATCCCCGAGGACAGAAACAAGCCTTCGATGTAATTGCGGCGATAGAATTCGATCGTCAGATGAACCACTTCGTCGACGGTAAACCGGGCGCGTTCGACCTGACTTGACAGGCGGTTGACACAATAGACACAGTCATAGATACAAAAATTGGTCATCAAGATCTTGAGCAGTGATATGCAGCGGCCGTCCGGCGCATAGGCGTGGCAGATGCCAGCCCCGCCCGAAGACCCCAAGCCTTTTCCGTCCCGCGAATCCCGCCGCTGCCCACCGGAAGACGCGCACGACGCATCGTATTTCGCCGCGTCGGCCAGAATGGCAAGTTTGTCCTGAATCGTTTTGCGTGCCATATCTGACTTATATGTTCATACTTTGTTCTTGAAAAGACCTGATGTCGTGCGGCGCTTGACGTTGGCGTGACCGCCAACCGATTTGGCTAAGGTCAGGAACCGCCTGCCTGTCCTGTGCGTTGATAGGGAAAGGGCTGATGTGATGGCCTTGCAAACTTTGTTCAAATGAGGTGACCCATGTCGGCAGAAAAGTTCTGGAAAGAAATGGAAGGCGTCTATTCCGCCATGCTTGCGGTTGGCAGCGCACGACATGTTCCGATGTCACCCTATGCGCGTGAAAATGATCAGGCCATCTGGTTCATCACCGCTCAGGGCACAGGCATTGTCGATGCCTTGACGCGCGGTGAATCCGAAGCATCGCTGATCGTGACCGGCGACAGCAATATCCACGCCCGTATCGAGGGCAAGGCGTCCCTGGTCACTGACCGCGAAAAGCTGGAAGAGCTGTGGAACCCGGTTGCCGGCACCTGGTTCGATGGCATTGACGATCCTGACATCCGTCTGGTCAAGATGATCCCCAACACGGGCGAAGTCTGGCTTACATCGGGTGCTCTGGGCTTTGCGTTCGAGCTGGTGAAGTCCAAGGTTACCGGCAAACAACCGGACATGGGCGAACATTTTTCGCTGACGTTCTAAGATTTATCCAGCGAGGCGATGTGCCCCTTTGCCGATTTCTGGCGGGCACATCGTCATCAATTCAAAATTGTGGGACAGGGCGATCGCTGCGACCGCACCCGTCGCCCTGACGTTTGCAGCGGCGAACCCCGTCGTGCTGAAACCCTGTCCGGATCCATCGTCAGGCACTTGCACGGATCGGCAGGAGTTGCTAAACGGTCGCCACGTTGCCCTTATAGCTCAGCTGGTAGAGCACTTGATTTGTAATCAAGGGGTCCCGGGTTCAAATCCTGGTGGGGGCACCACTCTTCAATCCGACAGACCCGCTACAGCGTAACCCGGCAGCCAAAAGCTGGCATCGGGTGGACAAGAATTAACTTGGTCCGCCGAATGCGTTGGGGGTCAGGCCAATACCATTTTTCCCAAGCAGGCGGGTCCGGCGGTGGGGTCAGGATATTGTGTCGCCCTTGCGCGACGCACGCGCCATCAAAAGCACTGCGGCCAGACCGACCAGACTGACCAGGATTGCCGCGGGGGCGGCTTCTCCCAGGTTTTCAACGCTTGCCTTTTCGTGAACGCGGGTGGCCAGCGTGTCATAGTTGAACGGCCGGAGCAGCAAGGTGGCGGGCAATTCCTTGACGCAATCGACAAAGACGATCAGCAGCGCCAGCCCCACTGACCCCCGCATCATCGGCAGGTGCACGGACAGCAACGTGCCGCCCGCAGATCGGCCCAGCGACCTTGCGGCCATTGGCAGCGACGGCGCGATGCGCCCCAGCGCACTGTCGGTCGCACCTTGTGCGATCGCAAAGAACCGCACCACATAGGCAAACACGATCAGGCTCGCCGAACCGGTCAGGATCAGACCGGGGTCCGTGCCCGTCAGCGCAAGAATGGCATCGGCCACACGGTGGTCGAACGCGGCCATCGGGATCAGCAGCCCGACTGCCAGAACCGCCCCCGGCGCGGCGTAACCCACGGTCGTGACCGGCAGCATCAAACGGGGAAGCGCGTGTCCCGACAGTCTGACCCCATAGACCAGAATCAGGGCGCCCAGGACCGCCAGCACGGCAGCCATGCTTCCCACGGTGACTGTATTGGCAAGTGCCCGCAGCAGACCGGGTGCGAACCATTCCGCAGGCTTGTCAATGGCATGGCTCAAGATCACCCCGGTCGGCAACAAAAAACCCAGCGTGAACGGCACCATGCACAGCCCGAACGCAGCCCAGCCCGCCGCACCGCCCAGTCGTTGCGGAACCACCGGGCGCGACTGGCGCGCCGGGCGGTGAAAACGCAGGTTGCGGCGGGAAACGCGCTCGATCGCGATCAGCAGGAAGATCACGCCAAGGCTGACCAGCGCCAACTGCGCCGCCCCGCCCGCGTTGCCCGCCGAC
>JAUSPL010000435.1 GCA_030656535.1 Gemmobacter sp. | reverse complement strand
CTTGCCGAAGTGGGTGACGCAGACGATTGCGATATTGTGCTCCTGGGCGAGGATCAGCCACGGTTCCAGAATGGTGCGCAGTTGCCCGGCATCGTTCATGTCCACCTTCCGCAACTTCTGCCCCGGCAGGTAACTGGTCACGGGGTCGATGACCAGCATAGCGAACGGGCGGTTCTCTTGACGCGCGAGTGTCAACCATTGACCGACAGCTTCAATGTCATCCTGCATCGAGAAGGTGTTCCGCTTCCCCTGCTGGACCGCGCCTTGAATCTCGATCACGTTGTTCAGGTCCGCGTTGCAAGCCGCAAGCCGGGGAACGGTCATCTCTTCAATGCCATCCTCGCTTCCAAGCCACAGCACTCGCCCGGGCTCGCGCCGTTCGCCGGGAATGCCAATCGGCCCCGGCCACGGTGCGCCGGTCGTAACGCGGGCGGCAATGTCCGCAAGGACCGTAGACTTGCCTGCGCCGGTCTCACCTGCAAAAATTGTAATGTAGCCCTTGGGAATCCACCCGAGCCAAAGCCATTCGATGGCTCGCATCGTAACACCGGCCAGTGACCGCCCCGTCAACTGCCACTGTCCCAAGGATTCGGTTGAATTTGGTGTCACGCTGATTTGGGCACCCTTGCTGGCAGGGTTGATCCAGCCCGCCTTCTGCGCCTCCGCGAACACCGCCTGAAAGCCCGTTCCGCTCGGCGCAAAGCCGTCCCATTTCTTTGCGGCCTGCTTCGGGTCGAACTTGTCCGAGGTGGCGGACCAGTGCAGCCAAAGCCCGCGCCCGGTGTCGCCCAACACGCGCAGCGCCAGACCCATGCGAATCCAGACATGATAATCGTCCGCGCGCATATGCATGAGGGCTGAGCGCAGTTCGCTAACCGTCTTGGGGTCCACCTGCTCAACCTCGACTGCGCTGGCTGTGGCGGTGGTCGCTCGTGCTGCTCCGTGACGTGGTGCAAGCTGCTGTTCCACATGCGCGGCAAGACAAACCACCCCGCCATCCCGGATCAGGTTTTCAGTGACGGTGAAGAACCTCCCGGCAGCATAGGCCTCGATTCCCGTTGCATTGGACCCGAGGGCGGCGAAGTGCCTGCCATACCCGATAGCGTGGGCACCTTGGCCGCTGGGACTCATTTCGACATACCCGGCTGCCGTGTTCGCCAAGTCGGCAAGCCGGTTCTCTTGCACATCGTCAAAGTCGATGCCCTGCCAGTGGTGGCCTGTGCCATCCGGGCCAAGCGCAAACGCCAAGCCCCAGTCGTCGCCTTTTCCAGCAAGAACGTCTTTGGCCTCGTGGTAGCGCGCAAGCAATGCGCGGTCGCTGTCGGTGTCCGTGGTGCCTCGCTGACTGCCGCTAAGGTAGTAGGGCACCTTGAGGGGCTTTTTCCCCGGCTGCGGAACTGACCGCCACAGGAGCCAGCGTCGGGTGGTCGCCATCACGGCGAAGGTTGGCAAATTGTTCGCTTGCGGACCTTCCGCGAGGTTCTGCATAGTGGGGGTATCCATGAGAGAGACTTTCTATCTGGCGGCGGGCTGGTGGCACAGCTCGCCGTTATTCTTGAAAGCGCTATGATGGGGCTAGATGCTGCGACTGCGACTGGTGCTAACCCGGCAGACGCATTCCAAATTCACCTGCCCCGCGCCATATGAAGTATTTGCGGGTCAGGCGGCTTCGCTGGTGCTTTGCCTCTCACCCGCTGCCATCCAAGCCAGCACATCCCGCTCCGCATACCAGACGCGGCGGGTGCCTTTCGGGCTGAAGTAGCGGGGTCCATCCCCGCGGACGCGCCATTGATCGATGGTCACGGGATGGATGCCGAACAACTCGGCAACCTCGCTGCTGGACAGGGGACGGATCTTTGGCTGGTAGCCGAACAGCTCGCAAAGCTGGTCGAATGGGATCTGGAACATAGTGCGTCTCAACAGCTAGCCGACACCGCCTCAGCGGTTGTCGTCATGAAAAGCTGTGGTCTCCAGCACCGAAGGAACACCCTTCGGCAGAGAGTCCGAGTCCTCGGCATACGCCTGCGACTCCGGCTCTGATTCAATGGAGCGATACTTCTTTGATATGCGCCCCGCTCAGGCCCACTGTGGGGTTACATTAGCTGGGGCTGTCTGGGTCTTGCAAGCCCCGTGTTGCCTCCGTCACCGAAACAAACCGTCGCCGCAGAGGCGACAGAGGCTGGCACCCTGCCGCCCCTGTGTTGGCGCTGTGCCGCTGGCCTCACCTTCGCCGCCCTATCCCGGCGGCAGCGCACAGCGCGGCTACACGCGGCGGCTATCGAGCGCCTTGCAGAAAATAGGTAACATATTCTCTTGATCCGAATCGAGGGATGATGTTACATAAATCCTGCGAACACCTCATCCCAAAGGAGACAGACATGATGCCGGTATTGAGAATCAACGACGCCACCTTCGCCAACCTGAGCACCCTCAAGACGTGGTTCGGGACCAAGTCGCCCAGCGACACCATCGACCGCATCGTGCAAGAGGCGATGGAACAGCTTGGCATTGAGCGTGATGACGAATTGGAAGGCGTGCCTGTCGCCCCGACTGATGGCGCGCTTGTGTTCGACACCGCGCCCAGCCTCACCTTCACCAAGCCGATGAAGGCGACCATCAACGGCAAGTCGATCCAGAACCCCAACTGGGCGTCGATCCTGCATGTGATGATTGCACAGGTGAAGGCCAAGGGCTTCGAGGGCGAAAAGCTGGTCCGCGAACTGGCAGTCCCGGCCAAGGCGTCCAGCTATGAGGACGACGGCTACAGGTTCTTCCCCGAACTGGGCATTTCGGTGCAAGGGCAGTCAGCCGCTGACGCATGGAAGGAAGTTGACCGACTGGCGAAGAAGCTGCGCATCCCCGTCACCGTCGAGTTTGTATGGCGCCAGAACCCCAAGGCGCAGCATCCGGGCAAGGCGGGCGTCCTGCGCTCAGGCAATGCGTAAGCGCGAGGTGTGCTGCGGGCGTCAAGCCCGCAGCGCCACCACATTCGCACCCGCTGCAATCAGCGCCTGCTGCTCGATGTAATCCCCGATGGCCTGCACCTCGGGGTGATAGTCCCGAAGGTCGCTGGTCTCCAAGTAATGGCGGGCGGTGACACCCTGCGGCACATGGTTCGTGAGCAATTCGAGCTTCGCAATGTCGAGGCGGCAGGCCTTGACCCCGAGGGTAACGAAGGTGCGCCGCAGGTCATGCGCTGACAGGCGGTTCATGCCGATGGCAACGCTGAACCGCTCCAACGGGGCGCGGGTGTCCTTGATATGGCCCGCTGCGCTGCGCGAAGGGAACACGAACTTGCTCTTGGTGGCGGTGCGGTCATAGGCAGCTTTGCGGGCTTTGAGGACGGCGACACACTGGGACGAGCAGGGCAACCAGACGGGGTTCTTGTTCTTCGGGTCGGGCAGGTGGAACCAGTTGTTCGCGGGGTCGGTGTCGTCAAGGTTGACCCTGTCCCATGTCAGTTCAGCCCCCTCGTTGCGGCGGGTGCCAGTCAGCAGCAGAAACATGACAAGGTCCAGCCCCGCGTGAGTGTCGGCGCTGAAAGCCGGGTTCCGGCGCGCTGTGGCCAGCAGGTTCCAGAACGTCCCGATCTGCCTCCGGTCGATATGGCGGGTCCGCACCTTGCCCGCCTGCTTCGCCATTTCCTGCTTGAGGACGGCCACAGGGTTCTGGTCGATGATCGGCTTGCCGTCCTTCGTCTTGTATTCCTCACGCGCCCAATTGATGAGCGTCCTTAGCACCGTGAAGGCGAACGATGCGCTGCCCGGTGCTGGCCCCTTCCCGGTCACGCCCTTGGTGGCGATCTCCTCATACCGCTTGCGGCAATCCGCCGGGGTGATGCTCGCGACTGTGCGGTGCTGCCACTTCTCGAAGGTCGTCTTGATATGCCGATCCATCTCATCGCGGCTGCTGTCCTTCAACATGCCGGGGCGGGCAAAGAAGGCGTCGGCCACCTCGCGCAAAGTGATGGCCTTGGCCTCGTCCTCGCGCTTCACGTCCCGAGGGTCGATGCCATCCCGCATCTGCTGGAGCAGGGACTGGGCACGCTTGCGGGCTTGGTCCTCGGTGTAGAGGCCGAAGCGACCGATGGTGATGATGACCGCCTTCCCCTTGACGCGCCCCTGCGCGGACCCCTGAGGCCGTGACCCGCAGGCCATAGCCCGACACCTTGTCGTCCCAGTGAATTTCGTAGCCCGTGGCGGGCGGTGCGACCGTCTCGCAGAACGGCTTCGTGAGCTTGGGCATGTGGCATCCTCCAGCGCTGTGCTAGCACCATGCCAGCAAGCTAGGGCTACCATGGGCAGTCTGCCATTATCGCGCAAGGAGGTCAAGCATCTGATTTCATTAGAAAATATTAGCTGTCGCTAGATTGCATTAGGTAGCGTTATGACCCCGGCCCATAGTTCGGGAGCAGGGGGTCGGAGGTTCGAATCCTCTCACTCCGACCAAATTCCCTCATAATTACAAGAACTTAGCAAGCACCCATCGGGGTGCGGCCATCGACCGAATCCCATGCCGACAGCAAAACGCCCCCACCTTGCGGTGAGGGCGCTACAGCGCCGGACCCGGAGAACGAAAGGGCAAGCCCCGCTGCCGGTCCCGTTCGATTATCGAGGCACGGTTTGCTTGTCCTCGTCGCGGACGGTCAATGACATCTACCTGATCGGCGATCCGACTGTGCAGTTGGCCATCATGACGCACCGGGATAACCGGGACGTGGCCCGCCTTGTCCCGGGACAAGTGCTTAAAGCATGTCCCGTTTGACCCGAGTGACGCAGATTGCCCGATGTCCCGCTTTTCGCAGCGTCGCTGCAATTAATCGCCACGGGTCTGACTGCGGACTGTGCGGCTGCATCGGCCCAAAAGCCTGACCTACCGGATCGAGTTGCGGTCCGAGGTGGATCGGATGATCGTGAAGGCCCGAAAACTCAGGAGGAAATTGGGGCAGGACGATCCTAATCCTTGCGAAGTGCGACATGATGGAGCGCGCGAAGGCTGACGCGAAGGGTTTCATCAATCTGCGGCCAATCGACATGGCCGGGTGTTTGCGCGATCCCGCTGCATCGGTTTACAGGTCCGACCCAAGTTGTCTCATCAGCGATGGTAGAGATTCCCCGGACATCACAGATGCACCCTAAACGGCCACTTCAGGCCCGGATGTTGGGCCGTTCCAGCAGGCTTGCAATCTCGATGTCGGGGTAGGCCGATTGCGTGGCATGAAGGTCGGCACGGAGTTCCTCGATCATCCAATCGGAAATGGCATGAATGGGCGCGGAGTTGCCAGTGTCCTGACGGGTCACGAGCCGGCAAACCCGCCCCGGCCGGGTTAGCCGATTGGCTGCCGGAACAAGCTGTCCCTCATTGAGCCAATGGGCAGTCACGTTCAGCCAGCCTGCTGCGATCCCTTGACCGACCAGTGCGGCCTGCACGACGACCGAATAATCCGAGAATGTCAGTTGCGCGTTTTCCGCATTGTCGGCCCACCCTTCCACGCCGGTGAACCGCGAGGACTTGTCGCCTTCAAGCTGAATGAACGTGCGTTTCTCGGGCTCTGAGGTGCGCGCAAGGTAGCTGGGCGCACAAACAGGAAGATATGCCTCATGCATGACAAACTTACCCGAGACATCCCCCGGCCCAACGTATCGCATCGCGATGTCGACATCGCCGATCGGCCCGCTTACCGGACCGGCAATCAGTTGAAACCTTAGATCAAGTTCCGGAAACGCCGCCTGACAGCGGGCAATTCTCGGCATCAGCCAATGAGTGGTGAATGCGGTCGAGACTGAAAGCGTGATCTGTGTCTTGCCAGACCGGCGCGCCTCAAGCCGCGACAGGCCCTGATCTATATGCGAGAAACCGGTCTTGACTGCCTCGTGCAGCAATCTGCCCTCTTCGGTCAGCCGAGCCCCTGACTTGCCACGTTGAAATAGCGAGCAACCCAGATAGTCCTCCAGCGCCGCCAGTGACCGGCTGACAGCGGGCTGTGTCACGTTCATCTCTTCTGCCGCACGAGTAAAGTTCTCGTGGCGCGCGGCAGCTTCGAAAAGGAACAATGCACCCGTCGAGGGTAGGCGGCGCCTGAGACTATCCATAATCTGAGCGTATATCTGAGCCAAGTTTTTGGCAATTGCCTGAAGTGCGCGGTCGGCGCAGGCTGCCGCAGGATCAGAGCACACTCATACCGGAGCAGACATGGATTTCTCAAACTTCAAGGTCATGACATTCGACATTGTCGGCACATGCATCGACTTCGAGAAGGGCGTGCTTGACGCGGTGCGCCGGATCGGCGGCAACAAGGCCGCCGCCCTGAACGACGATCAGATCTTTGAACCCTACCTGCGCGGGCGCGAGCTGAACTACGGTCGGTCAAGCGAGGTGTTTGGCGAGGTTTATCTTCATCTGGCAAAGGAACTCGGCCTGGAAGCCAGCGAAATCGCGGCGGCGGAGTTTCAGTTGTCGGTCCTGAACTGGCCCGCCTTCGCGGATTCGAACGACGCGCTTGACCGCCTGCGCCGGCGTTTCCGGCTTGTGGCGATGACCAATGCGGACAGGGTCGCCTACACCGCCTATGCGCACCGCCTTGGGCTGCCATTTCATGACGCCGTCACTTGCGATGAGGCTGGGACCGCGAAACCAGATCCGAGGTTCTTCGACTTCAACCGAGGGCGGCAGTCTGCCCATGGTTTTCGTCAGGACGAGATCCTGCATGTTGCGCAAAGCCAGCACCATGATATCGGTGTCGCGCGCGCGCTTGGCTACAAGGTCTGCTGGATCGAGCGGCGTCAGGATCAGGACGGGTTCGGCGGCACACCGACACCGCAAACCGTGACCAAGCCGGACTTTCATTTCGCTACTCTTGGCCAGCTTGCTGACGCGGTGGACGCGGCGCACGGCACGAAATGACACGAACGCTGCCGCCTTTTCCCAACTCACTCTGGACCCAATCTGCGGCGCCAGCCGTCGAAACGCCGTCGCTGGCCCATGACATCACCTGCGATGTGGCGATCGTTGGGGGCGGATATGCAGGGCTGCATGCGGCCCTGACCTTTGCTCAGGCGGGGCTGGACGTGGTTTTGCTAGAGGCCGGCCCGTTGGGGTACGGCGGCAGCGGTCGCAACGGCGGTGCGGTCTCGGCCAAGTTCCGGCGCGGATTTTCGGATATCGCCGGTCAACACGGTGTCGAAATGGCACGGCGCATGCACAGGATCGCAGAGCAAAGTGTCGACCATCTGGTCGAGACGCTGGACACTCACCACCTGACCGGCGCGCAGTTCAGACAGGTGGGTGCCCTGAAATGCGCGCACTCTGCCAAGGCTTTAGCCCACGCACAAATAGACGCAGAGTGGACGATGTCCACCTTGGGTGAAAGCGGTCTGCGCCTTCTTGACCGTGCGGCCGTCGAGGCCGAAACGGGGGCTACAGGCTTTGTAGGCGGCGTGTTGGCCCAAAAGGGTGGAACGCTTCAGCCACTTGGTTATCTGCGCGACCTTGCCGCGTCGGTGCAGTCGAAAGGCGTGCAGATCTTTACCCTAAGCGCCGTCTCGGCGATTTCCGAAGGGGCCGGCGGGGTCGAACTGCAATGCGCAGGCAGGGTCGTGTCGGCGCGCAAGGCGGTGATTGCGACAGACGCCTATTCCAGCCTTGCACCGGCGACCCGGGACATTGCCAGATGTCTGGTGCCGTTTCGCAGCGCCATGATCGCCACGGAAAGGCTGCCGCCTGACCTTGATGCGCGTCTGCTGGTTGAACAGCGCAGCTATACCGAGACACGCCGCATGATGCGCTGGTTTCGCAAGGTGGATGGGCGCATCCTGTTCGGGGGGCGCGGGGCGTTGGGGGCGGTCGATGACCCGGCTGCTTTCCGAAAACTGCACCGCGCGATGCTTGCCATCTTTCCGGACCTCAAAGGTATTCCCGTGGCCGCGCGATGGTCAGGCCATGTCGCCCTGACATTCGACGCGCTGCCACAGGCCGGGATGCTGTCGCCCAACATCGGATTTGCAGCAGGGTTCAACGGTGCAGGCGTGGCCATGTCGGGCTTTGTCGGGCACGGGGTTGCGCGGCAGATGCTCGGGCATCGTTTTGATCTGGGCCTGATGGAAAGAGACGGACCCAAGACCGTTCCGTTCCACGCGTTCCGGTCCGTGGGCGTCAGGACCATGACTTTTGGCTATGAGATCATGGACGCATTGGGGCTTTGATTGCAGACACTGCCGGGCAACTG
>JAUSPL010000429.1 GCA_030656535.1 Gemmobacter sp. | reverse complement strand
TTGGCTGGCTCAAGACGCTGTACCCGATCTGGGCCAGGATGGGCCCCGAGGAAATCTACGTCTCTGCCATGGCGGGCCTGGGGGAACTGGCGCTTTCGGGGTGTTCGCTGTCGTCGGACCATCTTTACATGTACCCCAATGGCGCCCGGCTGGAGGACACCATCGCGGCGGCGTCCGAGGTGGGTGTCCGGTTTCATCCGACCCGGGGTGCCATGAGCATCGGCGAATCGGCAGGTGGATTGCCGCCTGACAGTCTGGTCGAGACAGAATCCGCCATCCTGAACGATTGCATCCGGGTGATTGACGCGTTTCACGATCCCCGGCCGGGGTCTATGGTGCGGGTCGGTGTGGCGCCTTGTTCACCGTTTTCCGTCAGCCGCGAGCTGATGCACGACGCGGCCCTGCTGGCGCGCGACAAGGGTGTCATGCTGCACACCCATCTTGCGGAAAACGAAGAAGATATCGCCTATTCTCTGGCCAGGTTCGGCTGCCGTCCGGGGGATTACGCCGAGGGCCTGGGCTGGACCGGTCCGGATGTGTGGCATGCGCATTGCGTCAAGCTGGATCCTGCGGAAATCGCGCTGTTCGCGCGGTCAATGACGGGTGTTGCGCATTGCCCCTGTTCCAACTGTCGTCTGGGGTCGGGCATTGCTCCGGTGCGGGCGATGCGCGATGCGGGCGTAAATGTGGGGTTGGGGGTCGACGGGTCTGCCTCGTCTGATGCAGGATCGGTGATCGCCGAAGCCCGGCAGGCGTTGTTGTTGCAGCGCGTGGCGCGCGGGGCCGACGCCATGAGCGCACGCGAGACGCTGGAGATCGCGACCCTGGGCGGCGCGCGGGTACTGGGGCGCGATGACGTCGGCAGTCTGGCCGCCGGGATGCGGGCAGATGTCGCGATATGGGACATGACCGGGCTGCAGTCTGCAGGAAACTGGGACCCGGTGGCGGCCTTAGTGTTGTGCGGACCGATGCGGGTGCGCGACTTGTGGGTCGATGGTCGCGCGGTGGTGCGCGACGGCACGCTGGCCCGCGTCGACCAACGCGCGCTGGCGGCAAGGCAGACGCGTCTGGCGCGCAGACTGGCCGGGTTATAGATCCCTACACGACGGCACGACAAAGCCGTCTGACGCGCATGCTGTGCGGACGCCGGGTCCGTTCGTCCCGGCGCCACGGTTGCTTCGTTGCGCGCGCGGGGCCAGTTCAACGTTCCGGCGTTGGAAAACGCCCGCACATGACACAAACGTGTCAGACATGCGGGACATCATTGCCGCCACAGGCTGGCTGCACGCGCGGGCGTGGGACCGGGTCTGCACGGTTTGCACTTGACCTTGGCTGCGCGCCTGTCAAAACCACCGCCATGGCATGTGCGACCCTCTCAATTGACCTTGATGCGATCTGCGCCAACTGGCGCGCGCTTGACCGGCTGTCTTCGCCGGATACCCAGACGGCTGCCGTGGTCAAGGCGGACGGCTATGGTCTGGGTGCGCCGCGTGTGGCGCGGGCGCTGGCGCAGGCTGGCGCGCGGCGGTTCTTTGTCGCACTGACCGAAGAGGGCGTCGCCCTGCGTCAGGCCTTGGGTCCGGGACCGCAGATCAACGTCTTGTCAGGCCATATGGCGGGCGACACCGATATGGTCAGCGATCTGGATCTGACCCCGATGCTGAATTCGCTGGACCAGATCACCCGTCATTTCGAGGCACTTCCCGACCATCCCTTTGGAATCCAACTGGACAGCGGGATGAACCGGCTGGGCATCGAGGCCGCCGAATGGGAGGCCGTTGCATCGCTTGTGCTGGAGGCCGGGCCGGTCTTGCTGATGAGCCATCTGGCTTGTGCCGATACGCCCGAGGCACCGCTGAACCGGGCGCAGCTTGCGGAATTCCACGCGATGACAGACGGCACCGGGGTGCCACGTTCGCTTTCTGCGACCGGGGGCATCTTGTTGGGACGCGACTATCATTTCGACCTGACCCGTCCGGGCGTCGGACTTTATGGCGGGCTGCCTTTTGCCGGTGCAATGCGCTGTGTCACGCTGGACCTGCCCGTCATCCAGACACGCGACGTCGAGGCGGGCGAAGCGGTCGGGTACGGCATGGGTTGGGTCGCACAGCATCCCACGCGCGTGGCAACTGTCGCGGCCGGCTATGCCGACGGTCTGCATCGTGCGTTATCGAACAAGGTGATGCTGTGGGCGGGCGACGTGCCGTGTCCCCTGATCGGACGGGTGTCGATGGACCTGATCACCGTAGATGTCGGCCATTTGCAGGAAATCCCGTCAAGCCTGTCCATATTGAACGGCCAGCAAGGAGTTGATGATCTGGCGGATGCCGCCGGTACCATCGGCTATGAGGTGCTTACCTCGCTTGGGCCGCGTTATGGACGGCGCTATACCGGGGGACGCAAATGACCGAAGTCTTGACCGCGCCATTGGCTGCCTTGGGGCGGACAGTGATGGCCATGTTGGCCACCGCCGGGCGCATTGCGCTGTTCAGCGGACAGGTTGTCAGCCACCTTTTTCGT
This sequence comes from Gemmobacter sp., assembly GCA_030656535.1. Classification (GTDB taxonomy): domain Bacteria; phylum Pseudomonadota; class Alphaproteobacteria; order Rhodobacterales; family Rhodobacteraceae; genus JAUSPL01. Next base: position 738 of record JAUSPL010000429.1, on the reverse strand, counting down.
CCGCCGTTCTACCCGCGCGAAGTTCTGACACAACTGATGGCGATAGGCTGGTTATCTTTGCCGGTGGTTGGCCTGACTGCGGTGTTCACCGGCGGGGCGCTTGCGCTTCAGATCTATTCGGGCGGGTCGCGGTTCAATGCGGAATCGGTGGTTCCGTCAATTGTCGCCATCGGCATGGTGCGCGAACTGGGGCCTGTGCTGGGTGGTCTGATGGTCGCCGCACGGGTCGCGTCGTCGATTGCGGCCGAAATCGGCACGATGAAAGTGACCGAGCAGATTGACGCACTGGTCACGCTGTCCACCAACCCACTGAAATACCTTGCAATTCCGCGCGTTATCGCGGCGACACTTGCGGTGCCGGTTCTGGTCGGCGTCGGGGATGCCATCGGCATTGCGGGCGGATGGTTGGTCGGTGTGCAGAGGTTGGGGTTCAATTCGTCGACCTATCTGAAAAACACCATCGATTTTCTGGAATTCTGGGATGTCGGATCGGGCCTGGTCAAGGGTGCGGTGTTCGGCTTTATCGTTGCAATCATGGGCTGCCTTTACGGAATGAATTCGGCCCGGGGCGCCCAAGGTGTGGGCAACGCAACCAAGGGCGCGGTTGTAGCAGCATCCGTCATGATCCTTGCGGCCAACTACATCCTGACAGAAGTGTTCTTTACCTCATGATCCGGATCGACTCTGTGCAAAAGGCCTTTGGCGCCAATCGTGTGCTGCAAGGTGTCACGCTCCATG
>JAUSPL010000415.1 GCA_030656535.1 Gemmobacter sp. | reverse complement strand
CTGGAACCTCGCGATGCGCCGAATCCCCGGCTGGCCGCAGACCCGCCTTCAGTTGCCAGCGCGCAAGGAAGTCTACCTGATACCCGATGCGGCTTTTCCGGACTCGTTCCGTCGCGACCTCGATGCTTTGATGGCGGAGCTCGTCAACCCCGATCCGCTCTCGAACGCGTTTTTCTCGCGGCCGGTGCGCGAAGTTACGGCTGGGATTTATCGCGGGCAACTGCGGCGGTTTGCGTCTGAACTTGTTCATTCGGGGGTGGAGATGGCAGAGCTCCAGAGTGTCTGCATTCTGCTCGAACCGCAAAACGCCGAGCGTGGCCTGCGCCAGATGCTCAAGCGCACCGCGAACAAATCGACGCCGCTGATCCGGGACATTGCTGCGCTGTTGCGCAATCTGGCAAAGCGGACCAACCGACCGGTCGCCGTACAGGATCGACTTTCGGAACTTGCGAAACGGGTCGCGTTGCCTTCGCAGCGCGGGATCACACGCAAAAACCGCGACCGGCTCCGGGTTCTGCAGAGCGAGGAAAATACGCTGCGCCTGCTGACCCTTCCGGAGCGGCTGTTTGCGGCTGCGCCCCCTGGAAAGCCGCATTCTTTCAGCGAGGTCTGCGCCCTCGAAGATGCCGTCGCCATCGGCATCCTTCTCGTCTGCCCGGTCCGGATCGGAAACCTCGCCACCATACATCTCGACCGTCATTTCCAGAGACCGGGCGACGGTCGAGTGTATCTCGTCTTCGTCGAAGACGAGACCAAGAACGAGCGCCCGCTCGAGTTCGAGCTTCCGGCACAACTCGTCTCGATGATCGACAGGTACCTTGCGACCCGCAGCCCGTATCGCTGCCCGAAGGGCACGCCCTGGCTCTTCTCACGGCGCGACGGCGCGGGGCCGGTGCACAGCGGCCAGCTTGCCCATCGGCTTTCGAAGCGGATCCTCAAGGCGACGGGTTTCGAGATGAACGCGCATCTGTTTCGCCACTTCGCGGTCATGAACTGGCTCAATGCCAATCCGGGGGGCTACGAAGTCGCGCGCCGCCTGCTCGGGCATGCCGAGACCAGCCACACGATCAACATGTACTCGGGCCTTGAAATCACGTCCGCCACGAAAGCTTTCGCCGACCTCATTGAGGCCAAGCGCACCGCTGGCCGCAAGACGCGAGGGACCCGACCGTGAGCCTCGTTCTGCCAATGGCCGACTGGCCCGCAGCCGATCTCCAGATGTGGGTGGCATTGCGCGCCACTGGCGGTCCATTTGATGATCGCGGCGCACTGACGCACCTTAGGGCCAGCAGCATGCAGACCCTGCAAGCGTCCTACGGCCGATGGCTGCGATGGCTACTGACAGTTGACCCGCAAGCACTTGGCCTGCGGCCTGAGGACCGGGCGACAATACCGCGAATCGAGGCCTGGCTTTCCGATCTTGCACACACCCGCCCGATGTCCCGGCTCGCATTCGTGCAGGGGGTCATCCGGGTCTTGCGCGCTTGGGCATCGGAGCATGACTGGAGCACACATCGGCGCGTGATTTCTGTCCTGAAGCGAAAGGCAGGGCGGGGCGATCCGGATCGGAAGAAGGGGCGCATTCTCTCGACCGACGTCCTGCTGAGCGCAGGCCTCAGCTATGCCGCGCCAGACAACCCGACAGCGCTTACTCCCCTAAATCGGATGTTGCGGTGCCGGGACGGGGCGATCGTAGCGCTGCTCGCCTTGATGCCGATGCGCCGTCGGTCCTTCAGCGAGTTGCGCCTAGGGCAGTCTGTTCATGTGCGGGACGCGAATATCATAATCTCGCTGACGGAGGACATGACCAAGACCGGCGTGGTCTGGGAAGCCGCAGTGCCGGTTCAGGTCGAACCGATGCTTCGGCGCTACATCACGGAGGTGCGGCCCGCATTGCTCGCCCGCGCACCGAGATCGCATGACATGCTCTGGGTCGGAAGGAAAGGCGAGGCGCTCACGCCCGGAGCCATCATCCATCGGACAAGGACCGTTACGCAAGTGGCCACCGGACGCCGTATACCGCCACACTTCTTCCGGGATGCAGCGGCAACGACGCTCGCTCGACTGTCGCCCGAGGCTGCGCGCTTGATCAAGCCAGTGCTGGGGCATTCGGGATTCAGGACGGCCGAGCGTCACTACATTCATGCCGAGACAATCGATGCCGGACGCGTCTATGCTGCACTGGTCGAGCGGTTGAAGCGGGGGAAGTGACGATGCAGGCCGTAATCTATGCGCGGTTTTCCAGCCAGCTTCAACGCGAGGCGTCGATCGAGGATCAGGTACGGATCTGCCAGGAACGTGCCGCGCGCGAGCCATGGCGGGTAACCGAAGTGTTCTCCGACATGGCAATCTCCGGTGCGACACTCGCGCGCCCCGGGCTTCAGGCTCTTCTGGAACGGGCCGCAACCGGGCCGATCCAGATCGTGCTGACCGAGGCGCTGGACCGGCTGAGCCGCGATCAGGCCGATGTGGCAATGCTGTTCAAGCGGCTGAGCTATCACGGCATCAAGATCGTGACGCTCGCCGAAGGCGAAGTCAGCGAGCTACATGTCGGGCTGAAGGGCACGATGAACCAGCTGTTTCTGAAGGACCTTGCGGCCAAGACCCGCCGGGGGCTCAGGGGGCGTGTGGAGAAGGGCTTGTCCGGAGGTGGCAACAGTTTCGGCTACAACGTTGTGCGCCGCCTCGGCAGCGACGGCGAGCCGGTGAAGGGCGAACGCACCATCAATGAGGCCGAGGCCGCCATCATCCGCCGGATTTTTCAGGAGTTCAGTGATGGTCACTCGCCCAAGGCGATTGCCCGGCGCCTGAATGCCGACCGCATTCCGGGTCCACGCGGAGGCGCCTGGCGCGATACCGCCATTCGCGGACACCGCACGCGGGGCACCGGCCTCGTCAACAACGAGCTCTACATCGGGCGGTTGGTCTGGAACAGACTGCGCTACATCAAGGATCCGGAGACCGGGAACCGGGTCTCCCGGCTCAATCCGCGCGATCAATGGATCCTTACGGAGGTTCCCGAGTTGCGGATCATTGAAGATGATCTCTGGGCCCGCGCCAAACGTCGGCAGGGCGAGATCGAAGCCGAGCCCAGAGTTGCCAAGATCAAGGCCACGCGCTTTTGGGAACAAAAGCGTCAAGTCCACCTTCTGACCGGGCTTTTGCGCTGCGGCTGCTGCGGTGGCGGCTTTGCCGCGGTCGGCCGGGATTATGTCGCCTGTTCAGCTGCGCGCAAGCTTGGCACTTGCGAGCAGCGCAGATCTTTCCGACGCCACGTTCTGGAAGAAGCCGTGCTGTCACTGCTCAGCACTCGGCTGATGCAGCCAGAGGCGGTGGCGCACTTCGTCAGGGCGATGGCGGAAGAGACCAACGCGTGCAACGGCAAGGCCTCGGCTGATCGGGCGCGCCATCAATCTGAACGCACGACCGTTGCGCGCAAGGTGGAAGGCCTTTACGACGCCATCGCCGACGGGCTGCGAACGCCGGGTCTCAAGGCCAAACTGGAGGACCTCGAGGCAAGGCTGGCCAGTCTGGATGAGGCCCTGGCGGCCCCTGCCCCGTCGCCCATACGGCTGCATCCCAACCTGTCGGAACTTTACCGGCGCAAGGTGGCGGAACTGGCTGTGACGCTTTCCGACCCCGATATCCGCACACAGGCGCTGGAGACGATCCGCGGCCTGATCGAGCGGGTCACAGTGCGCATCCTGGATGACCAGATCACGCTGGAACTGGACGGCGCGCTTTCTGCGATGGTTGGCCTTGCGCAAGGCGGCACAGCAAAAAGCCCGCTTTGCAGCGGGCTGGATGTTGGTTCGGTAGAAGTGGTTGCGGGAGTAGGATTTGAACCTACGACCTTCAGGTTATGAGCCTGACGAGCTACCGGGCTGCTCCATCCCGCGCCGATTGCCTTGATTTTTGGATCATGGCAGTATTTTTCGTAGAGAGG